>JAJYIS010000004.1 GCA_021789945.1 Thermoplasmata archaeon
TTCCGATCTCCCTGGTAGGACTCCTCGTCCCACTTGAGGATCGTGCCGCTGAAGAAGAACAGCAGGGTCACTGCGAGCAGGAGCACGCCTATCACCCAGTTCAGCTCCCTCGGCCGCTTGTAAGAGGCCGTGACGAACACCCTGAACATGTGGAGTATGACGGATATCACGACCGCCTGGGCGGCCCAGTAGTGGATGCTCCTCACGAGGCTGCCGAAGGGCACGGTGGTCATTATCGCGCGCACGCTCTGGTTCGCGGTCGCAGGGTTCGGGTCGTAGTAGAACGTGAGGAATATGCCCGTGAGGATGAGTATCACGAACCCGAAGAACGTGATCCCGCCGAGCATGTAAGGCAGCGTGTTGCCGTGCTTGGGGACCGTGTAGTCGAGCGCGTCCAGCCCCAGCCTCTCGTCCAGGAACGCCCAGAGCCTGCTCTTCGGCGGGGCGGGCTTAGTCCCCTCGGAGGTCATAGCGGCCGCCTCCTGATGACGAACTCGTAAAGGATTGCAAGCACGCCCGCGCTCAGAAGCACCACAGCGACGATGCTCGGGACGGGCGAGATATTCCCGTTCAGCAGCTGGTTGACGTTGTAGGTGTTGTCCTCCTGCCTGAGGAGATAGGTCCCCATGAAGTGGAGAGAGCTTCCCGAGAGGGTCGCGGGGAAGGCGCCAGTCGAAGTCAGATTGGTCGCGACGACGGTCGGATAGACCACGCCAGGTCCGAGAGTCCAGAGGCCGGAATCGAGCGATAGCCTGAGCTCCGCGACTACATGGCTCGAGGTGGCAGTGACCTCGAAGTCCTTGATGGCCTTGGGGTTGGCGCCCGGTGAGAGAGTCATCGACTCGGCGACGGACGCGCTAGTCCGCTCGGCGGCCTCGTATTCCCCGTTCACGTCGGCGACGAGCACGAACCCCATCGTCGTCGCACCGTCTGAGGAGATGCCGATCGCCACCGAGCCCCATGTCGGGCCCTCGATGGCGACGTATAGCGAATAGTTGTCGTGGATCATCGATATCGAGATGCCAGTGTCGGGGGTCGTCCACGTGACGGAGGGGTCGTACTCCCCGCTCGAGATGGTGCCGTCCACGTGCACGGTCGGGTTCGGAGAGTATGGTGCAATGAGCGTGGTGACCCCGCTGAAGAGCGGCAGCTCGTCGCCCCTTGCCGCCCCCATGCCCAATGCGGAGGCGACCGCGGCGAACGCCAACAAAACTGTCAAGATTCCCGTCCGAGATGCCCAACGAGCGCGCGATGACAATCCGCTCAGACTTCTCCCCTCGGGACCGAACGGCATGTCCGGGTACATATAAAGATATAAGAACAGGTTCGGGACGATTCCCGGAACTTAACAGTGTTGTATTTGAACAGAAGTCCAAAGCCAGACCATTGTTCTTACAATCGGAAGGTCGAGGTGGGCACCTTTCCCGTGCAATCGTCGGACCCAAGTCCATCCGAAGAAGACTTGCAGGAACCGCACCGGACTAATCCTCGGCAGGGAGGGCTCTGCCAGTGTAGAGCTTGAGCATCGGGTACGAGTTCTCGACGAGCTGGAAGACCGCCTTCCTCAGGTGCTCCCCGTAGGTCGACCGCGAGAGGCCCTCCTTCTCAGCGACCTTGTCCATCTTCGTCCTGGAAGGGATCTCGAAGAGGCCGTTCTCGAACGCGGTGACGAGCGCCCGGACCTGCTTGTCCGTGAGTCCGCCGAAGAAATGGACAGGCATCACTCCGAGGGAGCTGAGCATGTCCAGCTGTTCCCGCTCCTTGAGGGAGATAATCTCTACTGTCCCCACCTTCCTGATCTCGTCGGCGAAGCACTTCAGGTCCCCCTTGCATCTGGCGATCAGCCTGTGGGTCTCCCATCCACCGTAGTATCTCGTCGGAGGCACGGACCACGAGTTGAACCTGTCCAGCATCGACGACACGGTGGTGTACGTGTCGCACAAGCACACGCCCGTGACCAGGAGCGCCGAGTTGCCTTCGCCGGCCACCTGCCTGGCATCGAATACGCGCTTGGCGTACACCAATATGTCCGCCATCTGGTCGCTGTCAAGCGCGGTTATCTGGACGACCTCGCAGTCGACATTGCACCAGGTGGCCATCTCCATCTCGGGGAACTTTCTCGAGAACTCCACGAACGGGCACGGGTGCTGCAGGCGGATCTTCGCGTCGAGGAATTTCATGCTACGGAATAGCGACTTTCTGAGTATTAAGGAATTACCGCCTGAGGGCGGCTCGCTCATGGGCCAGCAGAGCCGAGTCGTCCGCCGCTCCGGGCCAAAACCTGCCGCCTGAGGGCGGTAGAAAGCCAATCCCGACGGCAGGTCGTAAACATTCACGATGATAGCAATAGAGACCGAAATGAGGCCCTTCGCGAGAAGGGCGCTCAACAGAGAAGCCGAGGAGATGGCGAAGTACGCGAAGTATGAGTTCGGGGCGGGACCAGGGTTCCTGCAGCCGAGGGAGAGACACGAGCGCAACCACAGGAACCTGTTCATCATGATGACAAGGCTCCTGATCCACCCGCTCCGCTGACCGGACGATTAGCTAGAAATGCGCGGATACTATTCCGAGCCTGGAATCTGATGTCCGTGCTGCTCTTGGCCGTGGCCATTGTAGTCGTGTCGCTGCTTTTCGCAGTCACGAACGGCATCCACGACTCAAGCTCGATGGTCGCGACGCCGATCTCGTGCGGGGCGATGTCCCCGAGGGCGGCAGTCGTGCTCGCGAGCGTGGTCGGGTTCGCGGGAGCGATGCTGGGCGGCAGCGCGGTGTCCAACACGGTGGGTTCGATCATCAGCCTACCCGCCGACGAGCACCTGCTGCCGATACTGCTCGCGTCGGTCCTGTCTGCGACCGTCTGGAACCTTGTCACGCTGAGGTTCAGGCTGCCATCGTCGTCCACACACGCCCTCATCGGAGGGATGATCGGGGCCGCGATCGCTGCGAGCGGGACGGGGAGCGTGCACTGGGGCTGGGACGAGCTCACGGGGTTCGAGCACAGGCTAGACGGGATCACGCTGGTATTGGTCTTCCTCGTCGTGTCAATCATGCTCGGCTTCTGGCTGGGCTACATCGTTCAGGCGATCTCGAAGCATGCCCTGAAGAATGCCACCAAGGATGCGAACACGCCCGTGCGGAGAGTGCAGCTGCTGACGGCCGCGCTGCTCGCGTTCGGGCACGGGGCCAACGACACTCAGAAGCAGATGGGGGTCATCACGCTCGGCCTGGTCGCCGCAGGGTACGCGTCATCGTCGGAGGGGATACCCTTCTGGGTGAGGACAGTCGCGGCATTCATGATGGCAGTGGGCACCGTCGGAGGCGGCTGGGGCATCATGAAGACCCTCGGGAGCAGGATATTCAAGCTCGAGCCGATCCACAGCCTCTCCTCGCAGATCGCGTCGTCGTCCTCACTCGTGGCGTCGACGCTCGTCGGCGCCCCCGTATCCTCCACGCACGTGGTGGCGTCGAGCATAATCGGCGTCGGGACTTCCGAGAACCCTAGGATGGTCCAGTGGTCCGTCGGGAAGGAGATGATCGTGGCGTTCCTTCTGACGATCCCCGCCGCAATGGCTTTGTCCGCGGTATTCTATTACGCCCTCGACTGGATGCTGTGACCCGCTGAACCAAAGGAGTGATGTGATGGACAAAGGACCGGAGGACAGGAACCTTCTGGACAGGCTCTTCCCTCCAAAGTACGACTTCACCAGAATGCTGCGGGACCAGGCGGCGGCCACCGTGTCGGCCATCGAGAGCCTCTCGGCCTGGCTCTCGGAAGGCAAGATGACGGATCCCGCCGAGGTCATCCACAAGGAGAAGGCCGCCGACAAGGTCAGGTACGACCTCGAGGCGAAGCTCTCGGTGGCCTTCTCGACCCCGTTCGACCGACAGAACATATACTCGTTCTCGAGGCAGATGGACCTGATCGTCGACTTCGCGATGTCGACCGCGCTGGAGATGAAGGAGTTCGGCGTGCTCCCCGATGCCGCGATCAAGGGCATGGCCGACTCCCTCCTGAACGGCGTGAGGCTGATCTCCCGGGCACTGGACCTGCTCCCGGCGGAGCCTGGGAAGGTCGAGCCGATGATCAGGGACATGCGGGCGACCGTAAACTCGATAGAGAAGGTCTATGTCATCTCGATGGCCGGCCTGTTCAAGACGAAGGACCCGTTCGAGGCGATGACCAAGAGGGAGATCTACCACCATCTCAGGGATGCCGGGAGGAACCTCGGAGGGAGCATCGACGCGCTCCACAGGATCATCGTCGGCCTCGCGTAGGGGCCGCCGTCTCAGAGCCCGATGCTGTTTATGACGTTGCCAGTGTTCGCATCGATGACGAGGGAGACCTTCTTCCCCTTATAGTCGTACCTCGCGAACCAAATGGGCGCGTGCAGGAGCTCCGCGTCCCCGACCTCGACCTCCGTGTGCAGCTGCTGGATCATGTGGTATTGAGAGTGGGCCTTGTCCGACTGGAGCTGGGTGACCAACATCTTCGCCTGGGACTTCGCGCCCTCCTCGCCCACGTCACCGTTCAGGATCTTCACGTCCTTCGAGACCTTCGAGACGTCGAACAGCTCCCTTTCATCGAGATTGAACTCGTAGTCCTTCGGCTGGTGGTCGAACAGGGCCTTGAGGGCGACGACAGGGAAATTGTAGGTGCCTGCGATGTCGTAGCTCTTCTTCTGGCCGCCTCCGCTGGTAGCGCCCATCGTCGAGCCCATCATCGTGCCCATCATGAGTGGGCCTGCGAAGCCTCCGCTCCTCCTTCCGCCCATGCCGCCCATCGCGGCCCCCAGCAGGCCCACGACAGCCGCGGTGGTGGCTATCTGGCCCGCCTCCGCTGCGAGATCGCTCGCGACGATCGATGTCCTTGCGGAGGCGGAGATGATCCAGTATGGCACGAGGCTGAGGTTCATCTCCTCCAGGGTCGAGCTCTCCTGCAGATGCCTGTGGAGGAGCCCTTTGTCCATGTGCTCCCCGATCCTGGCGACCATCTGGTCCTTCTGAGCGAACCGGAGCGGGAGCATCGTCTGCTTCTGCACGCCCTTCCATCCGTCGCTGCCGAGAGTGATCCCGGACCCGCAGTACTCGCACGTGACGACCATCTCGCCGAACTGCGGGTTTATGGGCGCCCCGCAGTTCGGGCATTTCAGGGCCGTCGCGCCCATCGGGGCGATCACGGGTCTGCTGGAGTCCGTGGTCGATTCCGTCGTGGCCGCGCCAGAGCCGGGCATCTTTGCGCCGCACTTCATGCAGAACAGTGACTCGTCCGGGAGCTGAGAGCCGCATTTCGGACAGTACATCACATCATCGCCTCTCCATGTCATCCTATGTGGAAGGTATTCAATGGTTTGATATAAGCAATGCCCCTGAGCCATATCCAGCAAAATCGCATATCATTAAGGATGAAACTCGTCACGATTAAGTACATTGCGGACCCTCCACGCTCCGGCAAGAGGGTGTAAATGGTCAAGACAAGCTGCGGCATGTGCTACGGCACATGCACCGTCGATGTGCATTTGGAGGACGGGATCGTCTCGGGGATCGAGGGAGACCCCGACTCGCCCCAGGGGTACGGGAACATCTGCGCGAAGGGGCTCTCCGCGCCGATGATGCTGTACGACCCCAGCAGGCTGAACTATCCGATAGTCCGCACGAACCCCGTGAAGGGCATAGGCGTTGACCCTGGATGGAAGCGCATCAGCTGGGACGAGGCCATGGACCTGCTTACCTCGAAGCTCAAGGAATGCATGGCGAGGGATCCGAGGGGACTGTACACCGTCGGCAGCCCCACGTTCCCCGCCGAAAGGGCATTCAACATTCTGTCCTTCAGGAAGGCCTTCGGGACCCCGAACTACTACACGGGCGGGGGAGGGCTGCATTGCGGGAACGGGGCCCACATGATCGGGGGCATATACCACGCCTCGTGGTCCGTGATACCCGACTTCAAGTACACCAACCTCGCGATCTACTGGGGCTGCTCGAAGGGCCACGGGGCGGGGCACGCGGCGAACGTGGCGGCCAAGCAGGCTGCGGACGCGAAGGCCCGGGGCATGAGGCTCATAGTGTTCGACCCCTTCCTGAGCACTCAGGCCTCGACAGCGGAGGAGTGGGTGCCCATCAAGGCGGGCACGGACGCTGCGGCGGCGCTCGCGATGGCGAACCTGCTCGTGAACGAGTACGGGCTCTACGACGCCGACTACCTGAAGTGGAAGACGAACGCGGGGTATCTCATCGGGCCCGACGGGCTCTATGTCCGGGACAAGAAGACCGGGGTCCCGCTGGTCTGGAACACCGGCACGAACAAGCAGGACGCGTTCAACTCGAAGGGCCTCAAGGACATGGCGCTCGAGGGGGACTTCGAGGTCAGCGGCGTGAAGTGCTCCCCGTCATTCAAGATCCTCAAGGAGCACCTGAAGAAGTACACGCCGCAGTACGCCTCAGAGATATGCGGGGTGCCTGCGAACACGCTCAGGCGAGTCGCGAAGGACTTCGGCGAGGAGGCGAAGATCGGCAGCACGATCAACATCGAGGGCAAGGTGCTGCCGTACAGGCCCGTCGCATCCATCTACTTCAGAGGCTCCCAGGGACACTACAACCAGGCCTGGGACTGTATGTCCCTCGTGCTGTTGAATCACTTCGTCGGAGCCGCGGATGTCCCGGGCGGCGCGCTCGCCTTCGGGCCGCCCGTGCACCTTGGATACCCGGGCACGGGCAAGCTGAAGTACTCCGTCGAGCCGGACAAGGACGGCCTGATGGTCGCCTCGAACTGGCCGTACGCGCACCTGCCCTACCCGCCCAACGAGCCCAAGGACCCGCCCCAGAGGCTCGACCTCCAGGACCTGTTCTACATACCCACCTACACCACGATCATGGCGTGGGAGAACAACGAGGAGCTCTGGCAGAAGTTCAAGATACCGTACAGGCCGGACGTGATGATCAGCTTCGCGACCAACCAGATCATGTCCGTCGGCAACCCGAAGACGCTGTTCGAGAACTTCCTGAAGAAGTTCAGGTTCATCGCGTCGTTCAACATCTACTCGACCGAGTTCGAGGAGGCCGCGGCGGACCTCGTGCTCCCGGACGCGAGCTTCCTCGAGCGGTACTCGTCTGCGACCACGTTCCCGACGGTAGGAGTCTCGTGCCACGCAACGGGATTGGGCGAGTGGATCTGGGCCATCAGGCAGCCAGTCATCCAGCCGATGGCCGAGCGCAGGCCCATGGTCGATGTCATCCTCGAGCTGTCCGAGCGCCTCGGCCTCCACGACAAGTACCTCGAGGCCGTGCGCGAGTGGGTCGACCGGGCGTACGGCGGGGACATAGACCTCAAGAAGGTGTTCAAGCCCGGCGAGAAGCTCAACTTCGAGCGGCTCCTGGACGTCATCATGAAGGACAGGTTCGGCGAGGACAAGGGCCTCGAGTTCTTCAAGGAGCACGGGTACCTGAAGTGGGACAAGCGAGTGGAGGAGGTCTACTGGCGCTGGTTCAACGATGTCAGGGTGCCCGTGTACCTCGAGTGGATCATCAGGGCCGGGAGGAAGAGCAAGGCCGTCGCAGAGAAGTACGGCGTGCCCGACCTGGTCGACTGGTCAGCGCACACGGCGCTGCCCGACTGGAGGCCCTGCCCGACGCATGCCGAGAAGGATCCCGAGTACGACCTCGAGGGATTCTACTGGCGCTCGGCGCTGCACACGTACTCGATGACCATGCAGAACCCGTGGCTCGACGAGGTCTCGCAGAACGATCCCTACACCTACACCATCCAGGTGAACGCGGAGACCGCCAAGAGGAAGGGCGTGAAGGAAGGCGACTACGTCTGGCTCGAGAACCCGAAGGGCTCGAAGGCCAGGGGCAGAGTCCACCTCACCGACGGCATCAGGCCAGATCACGTGGCGATCGCGGCAAACGCAGGGCATTGGGGCAAGGGGCTCCCGCGCGCGAAGGGCAAGGGAGTGTTCTTCAACGAGCTCATCGAGATCGACAAGGAGCACACATGCCCGGTCTCGCTGGGCCAGGACATCTGCGTCAAGCTCAAGCTCTACAAGGACGGGGGTGCGCGAAGTGGTTAGGTGGGGCATGGTCATCGACCTGAAGAGATGCACCAGCTGCCACTCGTGCACGGTCGCATGCAAGGCGGAGCACCACACTCCTCCGGGAGTGTTCTGGGCGAAGGTCGTGCGCCTCGAGTCCGGCAAGTACCCCACAGTCGTGAGACAGGCCTTGCCGCTGCTCTGCATGAACTGCAAGGAGCCGGAGTGCGAGAAGGTCTGCCCGACCGGCGCCACGAAGAAGAGGCCAGACGGGATAGTCATCGTCGACTCGAAGCAGTGCGTGGGTTGCAGGTACTGCGCGGTCGCGTGTCCGTATGGTGCCAGGAACTTCTCGAGCGACTGGACGGACTACTTCACCGGCGAGAAGAAGCCGTCCTCGGAGTTCGCGGCACACTCGAAGAAGAAGTGGATGAAGGAGAGCGACAAGGGCGTCGTGAGCAAGTGCAACTTCTGCGTGGACCGGGTGGAGAAGGGCCTCAAGCCCGCATGCGTGAACGCGTGCCCGACCGAGGCGAGGACCTTCGGGGACCTTGACGACCCTGAGTCCGAGGTGTCCCAGCTGATAAAGAAGAGGCGGGGGATGCAGCTGCATCCGGAGTACGGGACGGATGCGAGCGTGTACTACCTGCCCGCGAGGTGATGATGGCATGGAGAGCAGTTCGACTTCGAGCGGTTCCGTCCTGCAGTTCGAGGACTTCAAGTCCGGCCCGAGGGCTCAGACGGAATGGGGGTTCGGCGGGAAGAGGAAGTGGCGCGACGGCTGGCTGCTGATGGCGATGTTCCTGGGGGGCATCGGGGCAGGGCAGTTCGTGGTCTCCACATGGTTCTTCCATTCGGTCACGAGCGCCGTGGTCGGGGTCGCAATTGTCGCGGTGGGCAAGACGGTCGCGCACCTGCTGTACCTCGGCCAGCCCTCGAGGTTCTACAGGCTGTTCCTGAAGCCGCGCACGTCGTGGATCAGCCGGGGGCTCATATTCATGATAGTGTTCGTGGCATTCGCGGCGGCGTACCTCGCGCCCGACATAGGGTTCTCGTGGGTGCCGTGGACGACCGGCTCCTCCCTCGGCCAGGCGCTCTGGCTGGGGGCGATCCTGAGCGCCTCGCTCGTGATGGTCTATGACGGCTTCGTTCTCGCGTCCTGCAAGTCGATAACATCGTGGAACACCGCGCTGATGCCGCCTCTGTTCTTCACATACGCGATAGCCGGAGGGGTCGCGATGACCTACCTCACGGTCACCGCGGCCGGGAAGAAGATACTCAGCGAGGGCGACATGACGACCCTGGACGCCATCCTGCTGACGACGATGTTCGCGCTCGTGGTGATATACATCGTCAACATGGCCGCGTCGACGGCGACGGCCAGGGAATCGCTCAGGAGGCTCGTGGGCACGAGGCTCGCGGTCGCGTTCATCGGCCTCGCGATTGTCGCTGGCCTCCTGGTGCCGCTCGTCATCGCATACTACCGAGAGCTCGCGGTCGAGGGGACCGTGGCGTCGGTCCTCCTGGCGGCATCGTGCATACTCGAGCTCGCCGGAGACCTTTCGATCAGGCACTCCATACTCAGTGCCGGCCTGCACACCCCGGTCTTCTCCGAGGGGCTCTGAATGCGGGCCATGCGGTGCTCCGAGGGAACATGGGCGAAGGAACCAGGCGAATGAAGGTCACGCGAGTGAGCGGCGCGGGCCGTGAGTCCGTGAACGACCTCATCTCCGCGGAGATCCCCGTGACAGTCTTCCTGAACGACGATGAGCTGGCCACGATGATGTGCTCGCCCAAGGACCTCGAAGCGCTCGCGGTCGGGTTCCTGTTCGCCGAGGGGCTGGTGAAGGACAGGATGGACATCAAGCGGGTGTTCGCGGACGCAAAGCAGGGCGGCGTGTGGGTCGAGACGAGGTCGGCCAGGCGTCCCCAGGAGAACATCGCGGGAAGGAGATACATCACGTCCGGGTGTGGAAGGGGGGTCACGTTCGTGGACGCTACGAAGGCCTCGAAGCTACTCAAGAGCCGCTCGAAGCTGAGGGTCCCCTCGAACTCCATCTCGGCCCTGATGGCGGAGTTCCTCAGGATGTCGAGGATCTACCGGCTCACGGGCGGGGTCCACGGCGCGGCCCTTGCCAGCGCCAAGAAGATACTCGTGTTCAAGGAGGACATCGGGAGGCACAACGCCGTGGACAAGGTCATCGGCGCGAGCATACTGAAGCGCATCCCGACCAAGGACAAGATCATGCTGTCCAGTGGTCGGATCACGTCTGAGATCCTCGTCAAGGCCGCGAGGGCGCAGATTCCGATAGTCATCTCGAAGGCCGCGCCCACGGACCTGGCAGTCCAGCTCGCGGACGACTTCGGCCTGACGCTCGTCGGCTTCGCCAGGGGCTCGAGGATGAACGTCTACACGAACCCGCAGAGGATAGCCGTACGAGGAAGGGCCCGCAAGAGCTCGAGAGACTCATGAGCACGAGGCTTGCGATGGCGCTCGGCCAAGGATTCTCGATGCATCAGGCCTTGGGCGGCCCGACGAGGCCGCCGTCGGTCGTGAACGGAGGGGACTGGTGCCTGCGCCTGTATACGAACCCGACGAAATGGCGCAAAGGATGAGCAAGGAACCTCTCACCCTGCTCGTACGTCCTACGCACGATAGCGTCCCTCGATAGGAACGCCTCCCGGAGCTCTTCCAGCTCCTTCTTGGGCGAGAACAGCGCGTACACCGGGACCCCAACCACGAGCATTCCAGCTGAGATGAGTATCAGCCAAGGGCCTACCAGCAGCATGAGCATGGCCGAGAGAACGATTCCGGCGACGGGTATCGCCCTCCTGCCGAAGATCCCGGAGGACCTCTCAGGATACTTCTTCGCGAGCAGGAGGGCAGACACGCAGGTCCACAGGTAGGCGAAAGCCAGCAGGAACACGGACGCCGCGATGAGCTGTCTCAACCCGCCGAGAACGCTCGCGACGAAGGCGGACGCGCATATCACTCCGAGCCCCATGGCCGGCGCCTTGGACCTTGAGGTCAGCCTCGAGAAGACCGACGGGAACAGCCCGTCCACGGACATCGCGAACGCCAGCCTCGACGTGCCGATGGTGCCGGACTCGTCCGCGCCCAGGATGGAAATCAGGGCGCCCAGCCCGACGACGGCGAGCGCTATCGCCGACAGTACCCCGACGGAACCGAAGATCGCGGAGCCGGTGTCCAGCAACGGGCTGGCGGAAGACGCGAGCGTCGGCTGGTCCACGACGCCGACCACGACGAAGTTGGTCGCTAGATAGAACGCCGCGACAATGAGCATCCCTATCACCATCGCCTTCGGGATGGTCCTCTGGGGCTGCTCAATCTCGTCGGACGGAAGGGTCGACAGCTCGAACCCCGCATACGCCCAAAAGATCAGGACGAAGGCCTGCCCTATGTCGCTCAAGCTGCCCTTGGCGAACGGCGTCATGTTCGAGACCGCGGTCCCCGGCTGAAGACCTATCAGTGCGAGCCCGCCGATGACCACGAGGACCAGCGGCCCGAGCTTGGCGACCGTGAGCACATCATTGAACCTCCCGGCCGCCCTGATCCCGAAGGCGTTCGTGCCGAACACGATCACGGTGAAGGCGAGTTTCAGGGGTATGCCAGAGGCCCAATCTAGCCGAGGATCGAGGGCAATCGCGTAGTTCGCGAACGCGACCGGGAAGATCGCGAGGGACAACCACTCGGCGAGGAACATGCCCCAGCCGACAATGAACCCGTTGAACGGCCCGGACACCTCCTTCACATACGCGTAAGGCCCGCCGACCCGGGGCAGGATCGCCGCGCAATGCGAGAACGACAGCGCGATCACGATAGCCACAGCGCCGGCGGCGACCCATACCAGCAGCGAGGAGGGACCTATCAGCCGGGCGCCAATCGCTGCGGCCACATAGATGTCCGCGCCAATAATGGAGCCCACGACGAGCCCGACGACATCGAAAGTGGTGAGCTTACGGTACAGGCCGACCCTGCGGTTCATGTTCGCGCTCCTGGGTGAAAACGGAAGATAGGACCAGAACTCAAATCTCGGCTATAATCCCTCTCTCCTGCCTGTGCGGGCCCGGATCTTCGCATCGAATTTGCCCCCAATCGAAGCTGGCAACTATGATCAGCGATCTCTCCCATCGCCCGGTCAGTCGTGGAGGCTCAGCGCGACGGGCACCAGCAACAGGAACGCGCCCCCGGCCACGATGAACGTCGCCTGGATGCCAAGCACAGGGATCAGGAACCCCGCCGAAAGGGGGCCAATGGTGTATCCCAGGTCCTTGAAGGTCGCGATCGCCCCCGTCATGGCCACCTTGTCCTGCTGGATGACGTCTGCCATCCGAGAGTAGAGCGCGATGAAGACCGCGGTGTAACTCACCGTGAATGCGGTCACGACGAGGAGCGCGTAGACGAGGTTCCCCGACAGCGGGAGCAGGAGCCCGGTCGCCCCGGTGAGGACGAGGGCCACGGTGAGGGTTCTCCTCACCCCCACGCGGTCGACGAGGTTCCCCATAATCATCTCCAGTGAGACCGCTGGCGCCAACGCGACCGTCAGGATGATGCCGATCCAGTCGACGGCCATCCCCTCCCCGTTAAGCAGTATGGCGAGGAAGCCATAGTAGATGTTGATGAGCGCGTAAAACCCGACTATCAGGACTATGGTCTTCAGGAACCGTCGGTCCCGCACGTACCGGGAGAGCGTGGCCACCTGCGTCGACCACGGGGCACGCTGCGGCTGGGGGGACTCGTGAAGGGCCACGGTGGCGACCCCGAGGGCCAGGAGGCTCGTGAGGGAGAGAAGGTAGAACGGTAGGAATATGGATATCAGGGCGACAAACCCCCCCAGAATGGGCGCCACCGCTGAGGCGAGGTCGTTCATGTCGGAGAAGAACCCCGTCTCCTTGCCCTTGACCTGCTTCTCGGCGTAGCTGAGGACATAGGCCCACGATGTGAGCCAGAGGAAGGAGGAGGCGATCCCCCGCGCGACGCTCAGGAGAAGGAGCAGGGGAAATGTGTCCGCGAGCGGGTAGAGCACGGCGAGTCCCGCATAGGTCAGCAGGGAGGCCTGCAGGACCCGCTTCATGTTGAGCCGGTCTTCCAGGATCCCGAACGGGATGTTGAGCAAGATGCCAGCCATAGTCGTCAGCGAGAGGATGAGCCCTGTGAGTGTCGCGCTCCCGGTCACCTGGTTGACGTAGATCGAGAACACCGGAGAGACCACCCCCCATCCGAAGGTGTAGATGAAGAAGGTCGCCGAGAGCGGGAGGATGACCCGGCGGAACGAGCGGAGGTGCCGCAGCTCGCTGAACTCTCTGAACATTGGCCTCCGGGCGGTCAGGGAGCGGCAGCGTCAAGTATCTTTCCACGCACAGGAGCCAACAGGGGAGGAAAGGCGGCAGACATGTGAGTTCTTGCTACGACAAGAGCTCCTCGATATTCCAGCTTGAACGAGCCTGCATAGACTTCGTCGTCCTAATGGGAGCTTTGCAGACTCGCGCTTTCAGTCCACTCTAGTCTCTAGCAGGCCAGCTGCCCTTAGCTCTTGCGAAATCCTGTCGACGGCAGTCTGGACATCCTCCGGCCTTCTGGCGCCCGTGCAAACGAGCTTCCCACTGCCGAACAGGAGCACGACCACCTTTGGTGAGTCGAGACGGTAGACGAGCCCTGGAAACTGCTCAGGTTCGTACTCGACCTTCTCAAGACCAACGCTGATGGCTATTGAGTTGAGATTGATCTTCGCCCCCAGGTCGCTTGAGGCGACGATGTTCTGTACCTCTATCTTGGGCGTCGCCTTGACCACAATGCCCGCAGCCTCAATCTTCTTGACCACCTTGCTGATCGCGGTCTCCACCTGTTCAAGGCTCTTGCCGCCGGTGCATACGGCCTTTCCACTCCTGAAGAGCAGAGTCGCGGTCTTTGGTTCTTTGAGCCGGTAGATCAGCCCCGGGAACTGCTCAGGGTCATACTCCGCGCCATCAAGTGCAAGCACAATCGCCTGAAGATCCAGCTCCGTCCCGAGAGATGTCGAGGCGACTACGTTCTCTATCTTAATCACTGACATCGAATCTATACCAGCCTGACGGTAGTTAAATAGGTATGTAATGAACCCTTCGTACATGAATAGAGTCAGAGGATCGGGTCCAGGTCGGCACAATGACCCTCTGATTGAGAAATGGGCACGACGACAATCGCACATAGACAGGCTCCGATCTCCCAACCGTCATGATCTGTAGACCACTTCGCCGTCGGAATATGCTTCAAAATGATTCCAGAATGCCCCTCTTATGCGGATATTGACCTTGTGCTTCTCGTTCTCCCCGATAGTGAAGGCAACCGTTATTGAATCGACAACACGACTCGTGGGTCGCAGCGCTCGGCCGTTGAAGATGACTATTGATTTTCCATTGACGATAATCTCTGACTTCCCTGTCGTCGCGCTGTGGCTGATCCTGATACTCTGCTTCTCTTCCTTGCCGATCTTGAATCTGTGCTCAACCATTACCGACAACACCAGGAAAGCTGTGGCAAACCATGGGATTCCTCGTGTTAGGCTCAACCACTTTTCTTCTTTCGTTCCTGCACAGACGATGCGATCCTTTGTGTCCGAGGAATCATACTTCCGCAGTCCGTACAGAACCTCCTGCCTTGGGGGTTGTCAAACCCACAGTTCGGGCACTTTTCCATACCTAGCCTTTCCTTGGGCGGTGCATCGAGACTCCCGCCGCAATTGCCGCAGAACTTCTGCCCTTCAGGATACTCAGAGCCGCAGTTCGGGCATTTCATTGCCATTCCTCAATTATCAGCCGTTCTTCCTATTCTTCCTGTTCGCACTTCCTTTTCGATGCCTGCTGATCCTTTCCTTGATGGCTCGATTCTTACTTCTTGGTGATTTTAGATACGAAATCCTCACACCCCCTGTATGGGCTGTCCGTGCAGTTCCATCCTCTAGGGTGAAACAGCCACTCGGCATTGTCCGAATGCCGTTTCAAGCTCTTGGCTTTTCCCCCAAACAGGCCTTCCAAGCATTGAGGGGGCATATCCAGTTCATTATCGAAGGGCTTGTTCCTTCCGCCCATTCAGCGGGCGTCTGAATCAACTCGGGCGACGCATGAGTCGCCGCTAGTGTCGATGACCCCGCCCCCGCGTGCCACACTTGGGATATAACATCGTCGGCGGTTACCGTGTTATAGTGTGGCATAGGCACATGGTTGAGGGACCAGGCGCATTAGAGACGTTGCACTGGGTCAAATACGTGATTCTTCTCCGTCTATTATGCGGTGGGGATCTCTTGCGCACTTGTTCTTGTGATAGGAGTGAAGAATATGGAAAAAGAGTTCAGCGTCAAACTAGCGAACAAGTCGGGAGAGCTGGCACGAGTGACGGAGATCCTGCAGAAGGACGGTGTCAATATTCGCTCAATCTCGACAGAGCCACAGGCTGAGGTCGTCAGAATCGTGACGTTCGACCCCGAGAAGGCTCGCCAGAGCTTCAGCCGGGCCAATATGCAGTTCTCCGAGAGGAACCTGCTTGTGGCCAAGCTCGAGGACAAGCCCGGGGAGCTCGCACGAGTCTCGAGAGCCCTCGCAAACGAAGGCATCAACATCGATGCCGCCTACATGCTCGACAAGGATTCGAGGCATGTGCATGTGGCACTAGCTGTCAGCGACGAGAACAAGGCCAAGAACATTCTGAAGCTTTGATCGGGACTGATACCTAGTCAACAAACCCCTTCGATTATCCGTTTTTGTGGACAGTGATGATCGCCTTGGTCAATACCGCACGGATCCTTCGTCAACGACCTTGGACGAGGTTGAGAGCATTATTCAAATGAGAGCCTGAACCCAAGAGAAGACGGTATGACCAGTGAGAAGAAGGAGTCTAGTTCAGTACTGAATCGCCAAATTGAGAATTTGCCGGCGTCGACAGTTCATATCCACTTGAACGCACCCCCTGCATTCTGCACTACGCAATCCGGGGGCTCTTCCGAGCGAGGGACGATACCATCAGACTATACTCCTACCTGTCCCTATCGTAGCACTCTCTGCAGTAGTACCTCGTCACTTGGCAGGACCTGATCATGGCCGCAACTCTCACAGACCCGCTCGCATCGTTCCCGCAGGTGCAGCATTTCATACCTGGCTCACCTACCCGATGAATCGCCTTCCCTCCCTGGTGGGCTTCTTCGAGGCGAAGTCGCCGTATCCAAATCCCACCTAGGATTCGGAACCGGGAAGGGTTCTGATAGAACTCTAACGGAATGTCGACCATCTGTCGAGCAGGCTGCATATCTCTTCAGATGCTTCGCTCGGGTAAGCCCCCATCTTCACCTGCTCGCGGACGAACGCCTTGGCTGATTCGATGGATACTCGAGATCCCTTCGCAACGATGCTCGCCAGAATGGACCCTGCGACTGTCTCGTTCACTTCGAACTGAGTCAGTATCTCCCTAAGATCGTACCTGAATGTCCTCGATCTGCGCAGATTGAGCATGGAAGTTCTCTGGCTCTCAAGAGGACCGGATTTCCTCACTTCGTCGTACCTGCGCCTTTTGTATCCGCTGTTTCTAGCCAGAGTTAAGCCTCTATCGATATAGTAGACGGTCGTATCTACTTAATGGTTGACTGGATACCGGTTTCCGGCAGAAAACCTCGGTTTCCTCCCGAACCCGAGGACGCTGGCATCACCCTCGCTGCGATTCCGTGGTGACATACATCACTACTAGTAGTATGACGGGCTAGGATAGATCGCGCAGAGCGTGTGAACACGCTTTCGCTAGAAAGGAGATATAGACAATGAGTTTCGGCACGTATGGAGGCGGCAGCCGCAGATACGACTCAGGCCCCAGGGAGATGCACAAGATAAAGTGCTCCGACTGCGGATCTGAGGCAGAGGTTCCCTTCAAGCCTACAGAGGGAAGAGCTGTTTACTGCCAGGCCTGCTTCCAGAAGCACAGACCCCCACGAAGAGACACGTTCTGATCGTTCAGTTCATTTCGGTGAATTATTCGTTCATTTCGTTTTGATTCGCAAACCCCTTAATCATGCCATTTTGATCACTTGGTGCCTCGTCGCCCGTTGCCGCGTTCGATTGTCAAAGGTAAACTGACCCCGGGAAAAGAGCGCGCTCTGAGTCCGCTCTATGGATTGGGCCAAGTTCATGACAAGTGAAGGAGTCACCATCGTGCGGCCCAAACCGCGAACAGAGGCAAGACTAAAACCCCTTGAACCGTCGACAAGGAGGCAAACCGGAAGAACGAGCGACGCGATGCAGACTGGGCGCGGGGACACATCCATGTAGAGGTCCTTTCCGAGGAGAAGCTCGGCGTGCGGAATGGTGTCGAGAATCCCTTCAGCATCTGTTCAAGGCAGCAAGGGATGCAGCGACTCCATGCACGAGTGTCCCGTACAATCAAGCCTAAGTGGAGGGCTTATCTATTCGCTGTTCTATCGCGGCTTCAAACCGATCCCGCGCTTGATGGACAGAGCCCACTTCATATCGATTGGATGTCATAGGGTGACATAGAGTGAATGAACAGAATATCGAGACAGACACCGAGCGGTTCCTTGAGGCCATGCACTGTTGCGGAAGCAGAGCGATTCGAGGATCCGCATGGATCTCATTTGACGCGGAGAAGAAATCGACTTCGCCGGCCATCTTGTTTCCGTTTACATCCATCTCGGTGCTGATTGTGCTAATGTCCTTGTTCGTCATGTCGTTTGATTGGGGCGGCTGGTCATGGTCCAGCTGGACCTATGCCCTCTCTTTCATTGTGCTCGTGCCCCTCGTCCTGCTCGAGAGCGCCAGAAGAGTGATCATCACTGGCGGGGGATTCATAATACTGTTTCTCACGGTCCTTGTCGATGCTGGAATGCCCAGATACTTCGGCTATTCCCTTGCAGACTATAATCTCTATGACAAGTTCGCTCACTTCGCCGGAGCGGCCACAATCACGCTGTTCCTGTGGGCCGTGACATGGTGGACTCTTTCTCCGGCAGGACCATCGAAGACGGAGAGACGAAGGATCTTGTTGATCACGATAGTGATCGTGATCGTCGCGTCCACACTCTTCAAGTCCACAGAATACCTTGGTGACTTCCTGTACGGTCTCAAGAACACTCATGGTTATGTCGACACGGTAAGCGACCTCATCTTCAACGTCGCCGGCATTGCAGCAGCAGCAATAGTCATATCAAGGCACAATTATAGCGTGCTGAGAAGACCATTTTGGTACGCCGAGGACTAGATCAGCTTACGTCCATGACATCTCCGTCTCTCCTGATTCCCATACGGGCTTGAGGCCTGCGGGGTTCGGTGGCCATTCCTCCCAAAGGGTCTTTTGCGAAATGAGCCGCATCCTCCTTCCCTTTCACTTCATTTTCCATCATGGATGTCATGCTGACGATGCAGGGACTCTAGAGACTGGGTCCATTCCTAGTGGCGCTTCGAAGCAATGTCGAGCATCTCTTCGAGGCTCATCTTCATTGGAGAAGAAAGCTTCTTGAACTTCCGCTTAACCCTCAGTACTCTTAGCTTTCTGACTTTCAGGGACATGGCCTTCTCTTGCTTCCGTTCCTCTTTTCTTCTTGTTCATCGTTCCCTACCAGGAATGAAGGATGGGAGACGGGACAATCTTCCTCGACGACATCCACAAGGAGGAGAGGTGCGTTCGGGCATGAACCCGCTTGTGGTTGACCGGCCCGCCGCCGTCGACCTTCGGTCGTCTATAAGGCACAGGCCAGTATATGGCAGCGAGGTCGTGGTTATCGTTTCTGATACCACTGGACCATATTGTACATTGAAGATCCACGCGAGCCACCGACACCCTGCCATCCTCCATCGGCTCATTCATATCTTCCGAACGAATCATTCCGAATCCTTCGTTGTGCCGTCACAGACTTAACCCCAAAGGGCATATGCGCGAGACTGTCAAGAGAGAAGGACTGGTGATCTTACTGTTCGCGATCTCTTGGAGCGGCGGAAAGGACTGTTGCTTGGCATACTGGAAAGCTGTGTCCGAGGGGCTTGACGTTCAATACCTCCTCAATACCTATCGTGAAGAGAGCGGAAGGGTCGCATTTCATGGCGTCAGAGCAGAATTGATTCAGAGACAGGCCGATGCCGTTGGAAGAACTCTGGTGCAGAAGGCGGTGGGTGACGGCAACTATGGGGAGGTCTTCCTCGGAGCTCTTGCGGAATTGGGATCCAAGGGCGTGGAAGGGATTGTCTTTGGAGACATTGATGTGATACAGAATCGCGAATGGTGCGAGACCATGACCCGCAAGGCAGGATTGGAATCGGTGTTTCCTCTTTGGAACATGGACCAGAAAGAGATCATCGAGGAATTCATTGGTGCTGGCTTCAAGGCGATCGTTGTTGCGCTTGACTCGAAATTCCTGACGAAAGATGATCTGGGAACAAGAATCGATCAAGCCTGGATGGGACGGATTGAGAACCTGCGAAGAGAGGCCACGGATGTCCCAATAACTTTCTGCGGCGAGAATGGGGAATACCACAGCTTCGTATTTGGGGGTCCGTGCTTCAAGTCGGACATCAAGGTCAAGACTGGCGAGTCCATCATGAGGAACGGCTATTGGCTCATAGATGTCATGAACCTGCGATAACTCATGAAGACTTGCCCCGGACAACGGTCCAGACATGCGGAGCGGTCAATGGGGTGAGTCCGCATGGTCGAAGGAAGGGGCCCAAGGGGTCTGGAACCCGCGATGAACAGGAGACTCGGCGGCCTCGCAATAGATGTCGCGAGCATTGTGACCGTGGCCGAGATGCTGATTTGAGCATCGGCTCGGGAAGGGACACAAGATATGCACTACATGTATAACCGCGGTTCAAGTACCGCGGGACACCTGGTCGTCAATGCTGGGTGCCGACGACACGCGGAGCACAGTGACGGCAGCCGAAGCTCTGCGGAATAGGGCCTGGCGGTTGATAACTTGACCGAAGCATTGCGCGATAAGCTGGGAAGGAGATTCCCAGCCATGGGCTGGCTCCCGGACCATCCAGACTTCAGGGACTACACGTTCGACGACAAGGCGCTCCTGGGGAACAAGGACGTCGGGAGCCTCGTAAGACCGACCGGGCTCGACAGGAAGGACGGTCCCGACCTGCCTTCCGCCGCCGACCTGAGGAGATGGTGTTCCCCAATCGAGGACCAGGGCGACCTCGGCTCCTGCACCGCGCACGCGGGCGCAGGAATAGTGGAGTACTACGAGAGGAAGGCGTTCAAGAAGCACATCGACGCTTCGAGGCTGTTCCTGTACAAGGTCACCCGGAGGCTGTCGCATCTCACGGGCGACTCAGGCGCGTACCTCAGGAAGACCATGGGCGGCCTCGTGCTGTTCGGCGTGCCGCCCGAGGAATACTGGCCGTACACCGACAGCTCGCCGGAGTTCGACCGGGAACCCGACCCGTTCTGCTACTCGTTCGCGGAGAACTACAGGACCATCAAGTATTTCAGGCACGACTCTTCGAGGTCGTCCGAGCCGGCGACCCTCGGGAGCGTCAAGCGGGCGCTTGCGGCGAGCGTCCCGTCGATGTTCGGGTTCACGGTCTACAATTCGATAGACCAAGCGTCGGCCACGGGGAAGATACCATTCCCTGGCAGGAACGACAGCTCAGTGGGCGGCCATGCGATCGTCGCTGTCGGGTACGACGACCGAATGGAGATCGAGAACGCCGACGGAGGGCCCAAGACCATAGGCGCTCTGCTCATAAGGAACTCCTGGGGAAGGTCCTGGGGGGAGGACGGCTACGGCTGGCTCCCGTACGAGTACGTCCTCAGGGGCCTTGCGACGGACTTCTGGTCCATGCTGAGCCAGGAATGGGTGGACACGGGCGAGTTCAGCATCGCCTGAGGAGTCTGCCGGCAGCGATTGTGTAAACACCAACCCACTAATAGAACGGCATGATAATCATCCTTGAAGTCGAGATGATATCGAGACGAAAGGCGCTGTGGATAGTCGCAGGGGCGGTCATCGCCGTCTCCGTCCTCATAGCTGCAGTGATCCTCTCCAGCTCGAGGCCGAAGGACCAGACCTCGACCGAGCTTTCGGTGACAGGGCTCGTGAAGAACGAGGTCGTCATCACCATAGGAGAGCTCAAGGCGATGCCGAAAGTCACCGTCCAGGCAGAGCTCGTGTGCGTCGACGGCCAGTCCCTCGGGAATCATAGCTGGACTGGAGTGAGGCTGAAAGACATCCTCGACACCGCAGTCGTCCAGGCGTCGGCCATAAAGGTCGCGTTCTTCGCCACCGGATACTCCACCGACCTCACTTTGAACGACTCGATGCGGAACGACATCATCGTCGCGTACCTCGAGGACGGCGCCCCGATGGCGGAGGTCACGAGGCTGGTTGTCCCCGGGGAATGGGGCTACAAGTGGATCTCCGGCCTGAACTCTATCGAGCTCGTCGACTACGACTTCACCGGCAAGTGGGAGAGCCGAGGCTATCCGGACGACGCGACGATCCACTAATCCTGAAGGGCCGAACGGCGCATAGTATTAGCCATATGAGCGTATTCGCGGCGGCCGGGTGACACACTTGGAAGTAGTCCCAGGCATACACCGGATAGACGGCGTGAACGCCAACTGCTACCTGATCGCGGACCAAGAGCTGATTCTCGTCGACACTGGCCTTCCGAGAAACGCGAGGAAGGTCCTGAACTACATCACCGACGATCTCCACCGGCAGCCGTCCGACCTCAAGACCATCGTGCTGACGCACTGCCACATGGACCACATCGGCAACGCGGAGACGATCAAGCAGGCGACGGGGGCCAAGATCGCCGCTCATGGCGAGGATGCGCCATACATGGATGGCCGGAAGCGCCCTCCCCGACCAAAGGGCGTCTTGAGGTTCCTCTTCAGGCTGCTGTCACCGGCGATGAGGGTCGAGAAGTTCAAGGTCGACGTCCTTCTCGCCGGGAACGACAGGCTCGGGAGCATGGAGGTGGTCCATGTCCCCGGGCACACGCCCGGAAGCATCGCGCTGTACGACCCGAGCAGGAAGGTGCTGTTCTCGGGAGACGTCCTCAGGTATCAGGAGGGTCGGCTGGCCGGTCCCCCGGACAGGTTCACCATGGACCTGGAGGAGTCCCGACGATCGGTGGAGAAGCTGAAGTCGATCGACTTCGAGACGCTCTGTGCGGGCCACGGGGAGCCGCTCAGGTCGAGATCAGCCCTCGCCTCCAAAGGCCCGTAGGCCGAGACGAGCCGCGGATTCGACGGCGTCCCGGAAATCATCTTATGGTCGGCCGGCGCTTTCCCGCCGAGGGAGCAGGAACATGCCGACCGTCATAGTGCACATGTGGTCTGGAAGGAGCGAAGACGTTAAGAGAAGGATCGCCGAGGGGATAACCAAGGTCTTCGAGGACGAGAAGATACCCCGGGACGCTGTCTCGATCATCATGCTTGATGTGCCGAAGAACAGCTGGGCCGAGGGCGGGAAGCTCTGCTCTGACTGAGCCTCCGCCCGATTATCGCATCTGATAATCTCGTGCTAGCGGTTAAAAGCGGGCGGCCGCCTAGCCTGTGGCGAGGATGGCTAGTTGAAGTGCCCTGGCTGCGGAGCCGAGATACCAGAGGTCTCCAGATTCTGCCTCAGCTGCGGGAGGAGCATCCCCCCGCCGAAGGAGGTCCCGTCCCCGGAGAACGACGACCCCGACCCGAGCGGCTTCTCGATGGTCCTGATAGGCCTCTCGTTCATGGTATTCTTCTTCGCGATCGTGCCTGTCATATTCCAGCTCTGGATCGGCGCCGGGCTCATGATCGGCGCGGGGATCGTTATGGTCGTCGTAGCCGTCATGATGATCAAATCGAACAAGAAGGAGATTGCGAAGAAGCACGAGGAAGCCTTGGTCCGCGTGAAGTGCCAGTACTGCGGATCGCTCAACGTCCAGGACGCCGAACGTTGCGACTCGTGCGGAGCCACTCTCTGACACGGATTGAGATGCCGATGGCCACGCGGCTCAGTCCACCAGGACAAGGCCGGTCCATCTGACCTTACTTTTCGAGGACAGCCTCACGGGCATGCCCGCGCGCTCGCACGTTCTGACAACGTCGATCCCTACCGCCTCCATCGAAGGCCTCACCTCGAACGGGTGAACGCACTCGCGCCGACCATCCGACAGGACGCACCTGTTGCACAGGGGGCACTCCCCGCCCGAGAATCCTGCCGCGAGGTAGAACCCGCGCTTGAATGCCTCGGCCTCGATCCTGCCGACCAGCTCCAGGAGCCGCTTCTTCCATCTGGACGAACCGTCCGTCGCCTCGACCGACTCGCACAGCTCCCGGCTGAGCGGCCGGGAGGACTTGTCCGAAGAGTCCAGGGGCGTCTCGACCTGGACCAGAATGGCTCGGTGATAGCGCTTCAGGACCTCCCTGAACTCGTCGATCGTGGGCACGTTCGGAGGGCACATGAGGCTAGTCCCGTAGGCGGAGCACATGGGCACCATGCACTTCAGCCTCACCCTCGGGTCCACGACGACGTCCCTCGCGCTGATTGCCTTCGCGCCGCTGGCTCCTTGCGTCTTCGCGAATTCAACGAGCGACTCAACCACGGGATCCTTCGTGCCCTTTGCCATCTCGGTCCCGGGATGGCCTACCGACTAGTAATCGTTTGCCGGCGGTTATTTCGATTGGCTGACCTTGGTCAGCGATCTCAGGTTGTAGCCTTTGGCGTACTGCTTCAGAAGCTCCTCGAAATCCTTGGCCTGCTCAGGCTCGAGCGGGTCTGGGACGTGCGAACTCAGCAGCTGTGAGACCCTCGCATCCGCCCTCTGCCTCACGTCGGAATGCCCTGCGGCGGACCATTGCTGCCTGGTGGCCCTGTCCGAGAGCTTCGCGCGCGAGTGTTCCTTCCTGAACTGCGCGAGCGTCTTCGGGTGCTTGAGGTAGTTCCCCATCGGGCCAGTCTTCGCGATGATGTCCAGGGAAAGCGTCTCCTCGCTCACGTCGATGCCTTGCGCCAGGCGAAGGGCGTTCGAGGCGATCTCGTCGTCGATCATGAGCTGAGAGAACGAGAACGTGCTGAACGCCTCGGTCGAGCCGAGGAAGAGCTCTGCGAAGTCGGCACCTGACATGACGGCCATCACGGCGGCCTGGGACTTCTCGTAGGCGGTCTGGGCGTCGACGGCCTTCGAGTCGCTCTGCACGCCCATGTCGCTCGGCATGTGGTAGTGCGTCGCCATCTGGACCGAGCCGACCCCGAGAAGAGAGAACTCCGGCGAGCCCGTCGCCGACACCCCGGACCTCATGTCGAGCGGGCATGACACCGAGCCGTAGACGATCTTGGGGCTCTTCGTGACGCACTTCGCGACGACGACCGCGCTGAGTATCTCCGCGTTCTGCTGGACGAGAAGGCCCGCGAGGGATGCGGGCGCAGTGCCTCCGGCGAGCGCCATCGCCATCACGAAGACGGGCATGTCCCATTCGGCATACTGGATCAGGGTCCTCATCATGAGGTTGTCATGCCCGAGCGGGCTGACGGGGTCTATGTACGCGGGGAACATGTGCTTCTTCCTCAGGAGCTCCCGGTCGCCCATCAGGATGTCGGCGATGCGCAGCATGAGCCCGAACTCCTTCTCGTCCCCCCAACCGCCATATGTCGGCTTTGACGAGTTCGCCAGGCCTGCGAGCCACATGACGGCGCTCATCGATTCCTCGGGTACGTCGAAGGGATATATCGGCACATATCCCAGCGCGGAAGTGTCCAGGGCATCCAGGAGCCTAGTGGCGGCTATCCCGTCCGCGAGCGTCGTCTGCCTGGTCCGGCCGGAATCGGACTCCATGATGTTGAGGCACTGCGCCCCGGGCCCGAACTTGGTCCTGCCGTCGACGGCGTCGAACGAGTTCCTATCGCTCCTCGCGTGCCATCTGAAGTCCGGCCTGCAGCTCTTGACCGCGTCGAGAACGGCCTGCTCGCGCATCTTGGCGATCTTGGTCTTCCAGTCTATCTCGAACCCGTTCTTCTCGAGAATGCCGAGGGCCTCGCCGGACTCGAACCTGACGCCCACCCGCTCGAGCACCTCGAGGGTAGCCCCGTGGATGGCCTCGATGTCCGCGCTGCTCAGGACCTTGAGCCGTCTGCTTTCGGAGATCATCGAAGCCCGATGTCCAGAACCATCTACTGATAGATAAAAGCAGAAGGCCCGGTCATCAGAGCTCGGAGCGACCGGGCCTGGGCCGGCATGGAAGTGCCACCACGACCCATGTCGCTGCAATCGGCCCCATGGCCGCGCTCAGCGCTCCCGGCTGAAGGGATGATACGGACGCGACCGGGATCGTGCTGACATGGTAGGCTACGTAGATGTCCGCCTCGATCAGGCTGATGTTCTGCGTCACGTAGTGGTGCACGAAGTACAGGTTCCCCTTCGCGTCCAGCGTCGGCTCCCCGGCGAACTGGGACACTATCTCCTCCGGCTGGGACCAGCCGCTCCCGCTCCTGACGGACCTGAAGACCGCGGGCCCAGGCTTGTTCATGGTGCTCTGGCCGGTGAACCAGAGCTCGTTCCCGCTGGGGGTCACGAACGGCTGGTCCTTGTTCACGACCGAGTCCAGGTTCTGCACCTTGGTCGGGGCGGCCCATACGCCGTTCGAGAGCGTGGTCACCCATATGTCCCCGCCCTTTCCGTAGTACAGCGTGTTCCCGTCGGGCGTGAAGCAGAACGCGCCTATGTCTATCTGGACATTGAGCTGCTGGCCCGCGTTCTTGACATCGGTCCACTTGCCGTTCAGGTACTGCGATGTGTAGACATCGATCTCCCCCAGGTTGCCCGTCCTGACGGACCCGAACCACATCGTGTCGTTCTGGATGAACTCGTCTCCGTCCAGAGAGTTCGTGCTTCCCAGGATCAGGCGCTGGGGCTCGGTCCATGTGCCGTTCACGAGCCTCGTCCACCAGATCCCCGTGACATGGTCCCCGAGCTGGTTCTGGAGCGGGATGTTCAGGTCAGGCGTGAAGAAGAAGAAGAACCACGAGCCGTTGGGCGTGATGAAGGGGGAGTCCTCTGCGCCCGCGGTGTTCACGGGCCCAGGCATCGGGACGGGCGAGGACCACTCGCTCGAACGGAGGATCGGCGGGTACAGGTCGGTCGAAGGAGTCATTTTGACGGCGCTCGCGGGTATGGTGTCCAGCCTTGGCGGCACGACGAAGCTCTCCTTCTGCGACAAGGACGCCGCTACCAGGATGACGACCACGACGATCACTACTGCCAGCGCCACGAGAGCCTTACCCTTCTTCGACATTGGAGACATCCCCTTATCCTCCGGACGCACGGGTGCCTTGCGGCTCCGTTGCGCCCCCTTCTGACATCAGCCAAGCGCCGTATCCCAGTATCCAGAACATCGCCGGATAGAAGATCATCCGTTCCATGCCTCCCCGGCCAATCCCAAGGTCGATCTCAGCCGCGGTGAGGACGAGAGCGGATATCCCGATCAGGCCGAGGCCGGCGCACAAGAGCGAAAACGGGCGCCGGACCAGGCCGTAGGAATACACGGCCGCGAGGTTCCCGAACAGGAATGCGATGAGGGCGAACAGGGCGTGCACGAGGGGTATCCAGTTCTCGTTGACCAGGCCGACCCCGATGGCTCCGACCCCAGACAGCCCGACGAACAGCCAGAGCCTCGAGCCGGTGCGCTCCTGTCTCATCAGATAGGAAGCGATGAGGGCCATGAGCCCGAACAGAATGAGACCCGAAGTGAACACAATGGCGGGGCCAGAAGGACCGACTGCGAGGTCGCTGATCATGTTCTTGGACACGCTGTACCCCGGATAGAGGAACTCGGCCAAGTGCACGAACAGGAGAAGCTCCAGACCTCCCAGGAAGAGCCACAGGCCGGGAGACCTGACGCGACCCATGAGAGCGGTATTGCCCTGGGAGTTCTTGGATGTTCCCTCTGGAACGTCCTTGGAGTCCGACTGGGAAAAGACCATTACCCCGCAGGGCCGATATAGGTACTGCTCGGGAGGGGATTCCGGCAGACCGGTTCTAGGAGGCGAGGCGCATGGTGGGCGAAGCGATAAACCCGGACATCATCAAGAAGCGGATGTGGCTCGACTACCATCGTGCGTGCAGCGACCCCGTTTGTGAGAGACAGGAGTGCGTGCACGAGCTCTTGGACAGGCTGACGGCCTCCTCGATCGACCTTCACCAGTTCCTCCAGGAGGCCGTCGACGCCCTTCACGCCAAGCTCTACCTGAGCGAGGTCACGATAGGCCTGAGACGGCCCGACGGCACCTACACCTATGAGGTCATGGCCGGCCTCCAGGACTCCGAGTGGAAGGCTCACCAGGGGCTCTCGTACGTGTACGACCAGTTCGTCAGCAAGGAGGTCTACAAGTACGAGGAGGTCAGCGAGCTGACGAGGCTGTTCCTGGCTGAGGACAACCCCTACGCGAACGGAGAGGACGAGACCTACCAGAAGGACGTGATGCTCCAGTCGAGGCGCAAGTCGCTCGAGGACTTCATAGAGGGGGACTACATCGACACGCTCGTCCTGGGCGCGGACCGCGAGCTCTGGGGCTGGATAGAGTACTCCGGGATGGACAACGGCAAGTTCCCCGACGGTCAGACCATCAAGAGCATCGAGCTGATGGCGTCGGTAATAGCGGTCGCGGTCACGCTCCTGGGGAAGCGATGAGGTGGAGGCTGCGAGGGCACTTTCGGCGACCCGCGGGACAGGGAGATAGCGTAGGTCTCGCTCGCCCGTGACAGGGTCATCTCGATGATGAAGGAAGACGTCAAGACCGAGCAGGACGTGGTCGAGTTCCTGCAGGACTGGTCGGAGTTCGAGAGAGCGGTCTACCTCAGGACGTACAGGATCCCGTACGGGAAGGTCTCGACCTACGGAAGGATTGCGAAGGCCGTTGGCAAGCCTGGGGCGGCCAGGGCGGTCGCGAACGCCCTCCACAACAACCCCCTTTGGCCCGTGGTCCCCTGCTGGCGGGTGGTCAAGGCCGACGGCAGCTTCGGAGGGGGAAGCAACGCGGCCGCGGATAGAAGGAAGCACGTGCGGGACGAGGGAGTGCCCGTCGAGCACGGCGCGGTCGTGATGAGCAAGGAAGTGATCTTCTGATGGTCCGTTCGAGCACGGGTGCCGGATCAGCTCTGGGCCTTCCGGCCTGACCTGAAGCGGCCGATGGCAACCACTATCACCATGGCGATTATGGGCACGGCAGGTGCTGGGAACTCGGGGATCGCGGTCATGGGCACGACGGCGACTATTCCGCCCGCGGACTGGCCCGTGAAGACGAAATTGCTGTAGGTCGTGGTGTCGGTAGACCTGTAGCAGTAGCCAGTGTCGGTCACCACCCACATGTAGCCCGACGGGTCTATCCCGAGCCCGACGTACTTGCTGGTGTTGCCTCCGGTCGGGACCGGGAGATTGCCCAGCGAGTTCCAGGTGACGCCTCCGTCGGAGGAGTTGCGGATGTTCCCGTTCTCACAAAGCACGAATAGCTTGTCGTCCGCCGACCCTGCCGCGCCCGGGATGAACGCCAGCTCGGTCTGGTTCGAGGTCGACCCGGTCGGATTCGTCACGGAAGTGAATGTGTTGCCGTTGAGCGAGAACAGCAGGCTTGAGTTCGGCGACGACCTCAGCGCATACATGGTTCCCCCCGCGTACACGAGGTCCGTGAAGTCCGTGTACCCGCTCGCCGCGATGTCCTGATAGGTCCAAGGCTTCTTGTTACCGGTCGCGTCCATCAGCCAGAAGTACGAGCCGTTCTTCGTCATAAGCCAAGCGCTCGGGTTGTGCGCGCTGTAGAAGGACATAGTCACGGCTTCGGAGTAGGTTGCCACATCGATGGGGTTGGTCTCCCCGGCGGTCCAGTTCGTGCTCGTGCCGATATTCCAGTAGTATGTCCGGCCGGTGTTGGTCACGAGGAACACCTGTGAGAGATCCTGGGACTGGGCGATGTCGACTACCCTGTCCCCGGGCACGAGCGCAGGGCTCGCCAGGAAGGACCATGTCCCGCCGTCGGCGGACTGGTAGGTGTTGCCTGAGGAGTCGACGACCCACGGGTCGGGGGCAGTGCCTGCCCATGCCCAATCGGTCCTCTCGCGCCAGTCGGTGGTCTCGATGATGGTGACAAGGGACGCGCTATTCCCTATGCTCGCCGATGCCACGCTAAGCTCGATCTCCTGCGAGTCCTTCCCGACAGCGACGCTCTTCGCGGTGGACAGCCACTCGCCTCCGCTATACTTCATCAGGGACTGGGAGACTATCTTCCCGTTCACGCCGTCGATCTCGATCATGTAGTCAGCGCCTATCGTCTTGTTCCCGCGCTGGACGAGCTGGCCAGTGGCATTGGAGATGTCGCTGTCGATGTAGATCCTGAGGAAGTCCTGTCCTGTCGTACGATGCGGGGTGACCTGCCCGCCGCCTCCGCCCTGAGTGGAAGGCTTCCCCTCGATCGAGGGCACGTAGGCGCCCTGGAAGATCTTCCCCTCCACGCTCACATAGAACGCCGCATACGCGGTCGTGTTCACGAGGCCTGTGGACGCGATGTTGATGTTCGGGTCGTTCACCTGTGCCGAGTCGCTGTCCGGGGACGTCCGGCCATTCCAGTCCCCGAACGCCCCGTCGATGGATATTCCCAGTGGCGGGGTCGTGACGTATGCCTTCGGCCCATCGCCTACGACGACGACATCCGAGAAAGTCGAGGCGACATCGTTCGCTGTCAAATTGACCGCCACCAGCGACCCCGCCGGAGTCGACGAAGTATCGACCATGATGTCAATCGTCTGGGTATCTCCTGCCTTGAGCGAGATATCAGATATGCGGGTCACGAGGTTGGCGCCCGCTACGGAAGGGACGATGCTGTTGATCACTCCGTCGCCACCCTCGCATTTCACCACCAGCCTGAGGAATGAGACAAGCGATGCGGGGACCGTTCCTGTGTTCTGGTCGATCTCCGGGCCCGTGTACTGATGGATGATCAGGGTCCCGCCCTTGGCCGACACTGGATAGCTCGCCGAGTACGCCGGATCTGGAAGGTTGTTCTGAGATACGAGGAGGTATTGCGCGCCGCTGTCCAGAGCGATCGGCATCTCCGCCATCGCCTCCAGCTTGTCCGCGCTGATGGCCACAGTCGTGGAGCCGAGCAGCGTCCAGCTAGTCCAGTTGTACTGGTCCTGGGAATCGAACTCCATGAGCGACGAGGACCTGACCTGGCCGTCCCAGCCGTGCAGATCGATCATGTAGTCGGCGCCGAGCCCTGAGACGGCGTAGCCTGTCGCCGGGTTGTTGTCCGAATCCACGAATAGGTAGAAGCTGTCGACATTGGAGGACGACATCATCGATGTCCCTGTCTGGATGTACACGAAGAGGTCCTTGTCAACGGTCTGAACGGACCACTCCAGCACGGTAACATCCGGCGTGATGGCCGCAGCCTGCATGTCGAACATCTCGGCGTGAACCCAGTCGCCGAAGCTACCGTCGATGGCAGGGCCCGTATGGCGAGGAAGTGCGATCAGGAGAAACGTGGGTATGATGATCGCAAGAGCGATGAGGACGGCCAGGAACTGCCATCTCCTGACCGGAGAGCCAGGCATGCGAGCACCAGCATCCCCCCTATCGGCCATGCCGGTGCCGTTCACCATCCCCGTCCCGTTCACGAGCCCGGGCCCGCTCGCGCGCGCGCGCCCGTTCGTAATGCCACCGCCGTTCACGGCTCCCCGCCCGTTTACCAGGCCCTCCTTTCCGGCCCTTGCGCTCTCAGGGATGGTCGTCGTGATACCCGAAGGCACCGAAGGCACAGGAGCCGCTACGGGAGCAGCCTCGGATGGCGGCACGTGTGCGACATCAAATGCCACGCCGCACTTGAGGCACGAGATGGAGCCAATCGGTGAGAACGACCCGCACTTCGGGCACTCGAGGAGCATCTCGGAGGAGCTTCTGAGAGGAATGCCACACCGTGGGCATTTTGAGTCCGACGAGGAAATCGTCATCGAGCAGAACGGGCAGAGCTGACGCAGGTCGGGGAGCGGGACGCTGGCTGGAAGGCTCATGAGCAGGTCATCACGAGATCCTGGCTTCTGAACGGCCGGCTTCGGCTGCTCGGCACTCTCGCCCTTGACCTGAGTGCCGCACCTGGGGCATGAAGAGGCGCCGGGGGGAACATCGGCCCCGCAGAGCACGCACTGTCTCGTCATTTCCTCGGTCATGATCGCAATCGACCCCAATCTAGCCGCTTTGCGTCGCGTTAGTCGTGTCTGTGATGGCTACGCAAATGGAGACCTGGCATAAATATCAGGTAGCTAGCTCTATTTAAGCAACGTTCTGGCCCGATGGTTTGCCAGCCGGGGCATGGGCACGAACGCCACGACTGGCATCGGGAGATTTCGTCAGTGGAATTCAGGATTCAATAACATTGATATATTACCCGCCGGAGGGGCCCGTTCTTGCCAACCTGATGTACACAAATGTACAGCGAAGAGCCCCCTGAGATGGCATAGCAGATCCGGTCAGACTCCTTTCAGCTCCCTGGTCCATGAGACGAGGCTGGTGAGGAGGTCCTTGATGAAGCCCTTCGAGGCCTTGTCGATCAAGACACCGTTGGCATCGAACTTGTCGGCCGCGAAGGGCACCATGACCTCGGGCCTGTTGACGGGATGCATGTTCAGGAACACGAACGATTGCCTGAGGACGTACTGCGCCCTCGAGCCTCCGAGCATTCCGATGGACTCGCTCATGACCGCGACCGGCTTTCCGTCGAACGAATTGTCGCCATACGGTCTCGAGGCCCAGTCAATGGCGTTCTTTAGCACTCCAGAGACGGAGTAGTTGTACTCCGGGGTCGAGATCAGGATCGCGTCGGCGGCCTTGATCTTCGCCTTGAACTCCTTGACCCTCGCAGGCATGTTGGCCTCGAGGTCCTGGTTGAAGGGCGGTATCCCTTCGAGGTCGAATATCTCCAGCTTCGCGCCTTCCGGGAGGGACTCGGAGGCCGCCCTCAGCAGGCCCTTGCTGTACGAGTTCTTCCTGAGGCTGCCGGCAAATCCCAGTATCTTCACTTCACCTGACATCTTCCTACCTTCTTTGACCTCTATTCATCTCATCCCTCAAGGGCCTTGGGCCGAACCCATACAGTATGCTCGCAAAGCTTTTGAACATGGATGCGTAAGCCTGTCCATCAAACCAGACTGAGTGATTCGAGGTCGATCTGAAATGAAGTACCGCAGGTTCGGCAAGCTCGATTGGCAAGTGTCGGCGCTCGGGTTCGGGCTGATGCGCCTCCCGACGCTGGACGGGAACCCTCTGAGCGAGAAGGTCGACGAGAAGCAGGCGATCGCTATGATCCGGAGCGCGATTGACCGCGGGGTGAACTACCTCGACACAGCGTATGTATACCACGGCGGCAAGAGCGAGGTCGTGCTGGGAAAGGCGCTCCAGGATGGGTACCGCGAGAAGGTCAAGGTGGCGACCAAGTCCCCGGTCTGGCAGATCGAGAAGCAGAAGGACTTCGACAGGTACCTGGACGAGCAGCTCAAGCGCATCGGCACTGACCACATCGACTTCTACCTGTTCCACGGGCTCGGGGCGACCAGGTGGAACGACGTCGTCCTCAAGCTGAACCTGATCGAGCCGGCCGAGCGGGCCCTCGCGGACGGCAGGATAAGGAACCTCGGGTTCTCGTTCCACGACGAGTTCAAGGTCTTCAAGGAGATCATCGACTCGTACGAGGGCTGGACGTTCTGCCAGATACAGTACAACTACATGGACACGAAGAACCAGGCGGGCACCAGGGGGCTCAAGTATGCCGCCTCGAAGGGGCTCGGCGTCGTCGTCATGGAGCCGCTCCTCGGGGGCAGGCTCGCGAACCCCCCGAAACCCGTGAGGGCGGTCCTGGAGAAGCACGGTAACGGACACACGCCCGCGGACCTGGCGCTCCAGTGGATCTGGAACCAGCCCGAGGTGTCAGTGGTCCTGAGCGGGATGAGCGCGGGCGCCCAGGTCGAGGGGAACCTGAAGTCCGCCGACGAATCGGCCCCGGGCTCGATGAGCGCTGGCCAGCTGAAGCTCATAGACCGCATCAGGAAGACCTACACCGCCCTGGTGCCGATCCCGTGCACCAAGTGCAGCTACTGCATGCCCTGCAAGAACGGGGTGAACATCCCGAGGAACTTCGAGGAGTACAACGAGGCCTTCATCCACGACGACTTGCGGACGGCCCGCTCCACCTATGTGAGGTTCATACCCGAGACGGAGCGCGCGAGCGCGTGCAAGCAGTGCAAGGAATGCGAGGAGAAGTGCCCTCAGAAGATCAAGATAAGCGAGCTGATGCCCAAAGTGCACGCCGTGCTGGGGAAGGGCGAGCCGTTCTGACCTGAAACCCCGAAATATCCGACGGCTGCTCCAGGATGGACCTGGTCATCTAACCCTGCCCCGCGCGAGCGACGCGAAGACGCCCAGGAAGCACAGGGCCGCGAAGACCGCGAATGAGAGCCTGTAGCTCTGCATGAACTGCTCGGAGAGCGCATGGGTGATCTCCTGGCTGCCGAGGTAGATCGAGATGAATATCGTCGCTATGCCCAGGCTCAGCACCTGGCCGACGAGCCGCATGGTCCCGAGGGATGCGGATGCGACCCCGTAGGACCTCCTCTCGACCGAGCTCATGACTGCGTTCGTGTTCGGGGACGAGAAGAGCGCGAACCCGAAACCGATGAAGGCGAGCGAGACCACTATCACCAAGACCTCGGAGGACTCCGTGAGGAGATAGAGGAACACGAGGCCGACGGCGGTGACCGCCATGCCGGCCGAGGCCAATACCTGAGGTTCGATCCTGTCCGACAGCCGGCCAGCGAGTGGCGAGAAGACGGCCATGACGACCGGCTGAGCCACGAGTATGATTCCGGCCTTCTCGGCGGTGTACAGCTTCACGTCCTGAAGGTACAGGCTCATGAGGAACGTGACCGCGAATGTCGCGCTGTAGTTGATGAGCGCGGCCAGGTTCGAGAAGGCAAAGGCCCTGTTGTGCCTCCAGAAGGTCATGTCCATGACCGGCGAGCTGATCCTGAGCTCGAAAAGGACGAATGCGATGACGCCGGCCGTCCCGGCAAGCGTGAGGATAGAGCCCACGGTGCCCGGCAGCATCGAGAACCCGACTATGACAGCCGTGAGCGACACCCCGTAGACGACAGAGCCGCCCAGGTCGAACCGCTCCCCGCACGCCTCTCCCCATTCGTCCTTCAGCCTGAAGTGGCTCAGGATGATGACCGCGGCGGCGACCGGCATGACGACGAGGAATATGCTCCTCCAGGTCAGGAGCGCGGTGAGGAACCCGCCAGCGAAGGGCCCGAGAGAAAGCCCGACGTAGGTCATCGCTGTCGACATCCCGAGCGCCTGCCCTCTCTGGGCTGGCGGGTACACCGAGGTGAGTATCGCGATCGCGGTCCCGTATGTCATCGCAACGCCTATGCCTGCAAGATCCTGAGCAGGATTAGCACGTAGGACGAGGTGGCGAGAGCGCACAGCCCTGAGGCCACGAGGAAGATCCACATGCCCATCAGGAAGATGCTCCTCCGCCATCGGATGTCCGCGAGCCGGCCGAACGGGACCAAGAATGCTGCGGCGGCCAGCGGGTACGAGGTCGCGACCCAGGTCAGGAGAACCGCTCCGGTCGAGAACTCCACGGAGATCGCGGGGAGCGCCACATTTATCGCGGAGGCCATGAACGGAGTGAGGAAGGAGCTGAGCATCACGACTGCGAGGACGAACCTTCTATCCGTCGACTTGTCGGTCGGCGGGCACGATGGCTGCACGGCGCGGGACATCGGCAAGGTGGTATCAATAATTGGCCATCTGGGCATAAATCAGACGTCCGATAGCTGTAGCCAAGCGCAACCTGTTTGGCCAAAATGTAATCCGGTCACGACATCTAGACGGCCCCATGGTCGAGAGCGCCATCTTCGCGGCGGGCTGTTTCTGGGGCGTCGAGTCCGCGTTCAGGGAGGTGAAGGGGGTACTCGACGTGACGGCCGGATTTTCTGGCGGCACCACGAAGAACCCCAGCTACAAGCAGGTATGCACGGACACCACCGGCCATGCGGAATCCGTGCTCGTGAAGTTCGATCCGGAGGTCGTCTCCTACGACCGGCTCCTCGAGGTCTTCTGGAGCATCCACGACCCCACGACGAAGGACAGGCAGGGTCCGGATTTCGGCACCCAGTACAGGTCCGCGATCTTCTATCTCTCGGACGAGCAGAGGGAGAAGGCCCTCGCGTCGAAGCAGAGGCTACAGGAGAGCGGGATGCTCAAGGGCCGGAAGATCGTCACCGAGATATCGCCCGCGGGGGAGTTCTACCCGGCCGAGGAGTACCATCAGAGGTACCACGAGAAGCATCACATCAAGAGCTGCCGTACTTGAGGAAGAACGAGAAGAAGGCGTTCGTGGGGAAAAGAAGTCAAGAGGCTCCCGGGAATGCCTTCCACGGGAGCTTGTTGCGCGCTCGGACCGTCGAGCGCCTCTGCCCTCAGCTCTGAGTAATCGAGCCGAGGACCGGCGTGAAGGTCCATCCGTTTGCGGTCTGGACTATCGAGTGCGCCAGGTCTATGTCCACCGTGAACACCGTGGTCGAGCCCGCGACCAGCTGGAACGGATGCGTGGTCTTCAGCTCGCCCGACGGCACCTTGAAGTTCACGATCGTCCCGTTGGCCATCACGCCCACAACCGAAGACACGACCAAGCGTATCTGAGTGTAGTTCCCGGCCTGGACGTTGCCAGAGGCCAGGAGCGCGGACACATTGACCAGGGACGACAGGTCGATCGTCTGGTTCGTGATGGGCAGCGTGTGCCATCCGGACTGGTTGCCCGCTCCCGACTGGTGTATCTCGACGCTCGAGAACGTGACGTTCACGGACGACCATGTCGCTGGCAGGTCCTTGACGTACATCGATACCTTCGCGGTTCCCGTGTTCTTCGAGAGCGCGAGGTATACCCCCGCTCCGCCGATGACGACGAGCACGGCTATGCCCAGCGCCAACAGCGCCTTTGATCCGCCTGACATGAGGCTGACAACCCTGGGCATTCTTGATAAGCTTTTGGGCACACATGCACGGGTACTGGCACAAAGCCCGAATGGTTCCGAGCGCTGGGTATATCAGCATCCCGAAGGGGACCTATTTGAATCGGTTCTTAAACCATTCCATCGCTGCGCGCCGACACGGAACCTACCGGACGTGAATCGCGGATGGGCCGTTCCGGCGCTGTGGCCCCGAGCGACCGCATCGAAGCTGATTGTGATCGGGGTCTAGAAAAGATTAAGCTAGACCATCAGGATTCATGGCTTCGCTAGAAATTCGGTGATAGCAATGGCAGATGAGGAGAAGAAGGGAAAGGTCGAGGAGACCGCTGAGAAGACTGGTGAGCTGGTCGGAAAGGGCTTGAAGAAGGGATTCGGGGCAGTGAAGGCCTTCGGCAAGGGCGCGAAGGAAGCCGTCGAGAAGAAGAAAGAATGAGACGGGGGCCCCCTGTGGGGCGCAAAACCGTTTCTCCTTTGAGAGCAATAGTGTGCCGACATGAGCGACGGTCGGCCATCGATCATTTCGACAGCGGCACGTGCCTGCCTGGCCGTACTTCTCATGCTAGCCTCCTTGCCGGTCGGGGCGTCGGCCTGGAGCAACGGGGGCTATTCCTCAGACCCGTCGAACCCAGACTACGGTACCCATGACCTCATCGCGGACCGGGCGCTGTCGATCGCCACCGCGGACGTCACGTTCCTGAAGACCACATATCATGCGCGATTCCTCCTCGGCACCGAGGCCCCCGACAATCCGGCGTACATCGGGGACACCATGAACCATCATGTGTACTACCACGCCACAGGCCAGCTGCAGGACGACGCTGCAGCCGCGCGCGCGAGGGAGACCTACTCCGAGGCGCTTTCGTACCTCAGATCCGGAGACCTCAGTGACGCCGCGTTCTATTTCGGGGCGATGACGCACTATGTGTCCGATGTGGGAGTGTTCGGGCACACGATGGGCAGCGGCACCGATTGGGGTGCCGAGGTGCATCACTCGGACTACGAGAGCACGATGCAGAGCAACGCTCCCACGCATCAGCTCTCGAGTGACGTCCACTCGACCCCGATCGACGCATACAACGCCACCCTCGGGCTGGCCCTGAGGGTCACCTTCGGGAGCGGTCTCATCAAGGCCAACGTGTGGATGGACTCTCACTACAACTGGTCCGACACGACGACCTTCGTGCCCAGCGCATACGCCTCCCTCGACGCGGCCGTGGGTGCCGTCGCATCGTCAATCGATTCCCTGATGGCAGAGTACGGAAGCCCTGTGCCGACCGGCCCAGGATCGCCCACAACGAACGGCGGGAATGGCTCTCCAGATCCGTTCATCGTCGGGCTGGCAGCGGCGGCGGTGCTCGCGGTCTCGGGACTTCTGGTCGTCCGGGTCAGGAGACGGCGCTGACCGACATGTCCGGAGGCCGCGTCCGATACGGAATTGCTTAAGACGCTCAAGGTCAATCGGGGGGAAAGCAAAGGGAATGGGATACAGTTGGGTACGGTCGACTCCGAGAGCGTCAACAGAAGGCTGAAGTTCGAGTATCTCCGGGTCAAGAACGACCATGCCTCCAAGTCACTTGAGGTATTCACGCAGCTGGCAAGCCACCTTCAGAAGCCCCAGATATCGGTCATGGAGATGATCCAGGACGCCTCCGGGGTCTTGCAGAGGCAGTTCCGGTTGAGATGGGTCATGATCGGGCTCAAGGAGTCGGACGGGTACTACAGGTACCTGGTCAACACTGGCATGCGGGACGACGCCTGGGCCAAGCAGAGGTCCAAGCAGTATCTGCTCAAGGACTTCGAGCTCAGCACCGAGAACTACAGGGCCGCGGAAATCAGCAAGCTCACGAGGTCCTACCTCGAGGAGGACAATCCACTGGGTAAGAACGACGAGGGTGTCGTCAACCGGCCGGCGCTCCTGAAGGCCAAGAGGAGGACCGACGACGAAACGCTCGAGGCAGACTTCCTGGACACCCTGATAACGAGCCCCACAGGCGAGCTCCTGGGGTGGATCGAGTACTCGGGGACCGTGACTGGCAAGTTCCCGGACGCGATCACGATAAGGCACATCGAGGTCGCCGCGTCCCTGATCGCATCGGCCGTCATCCTCAGCCGATTCCGCGCGTGACACCTCAGGTCTTCTTGTCCCAGTTAGACGGGCTCACGAGGCTGAACCACACGAACATGTACCCCATGATCACCGCGAGGACGAACACCGCCGGGAGCACGAGTACCGTCAGGCTGGACAGGGTGTCGAGGCCTGGATGCGACGCGTCTGCCGCTGCCAGGTGGAGCACCTGCGCCAGGATCCACAGCCAGCCGACGACGGCTATCGCGCTCACGATGGGGTTGACCCACTTGAATGTCGGCCGATAGACGTACATGAAGAACCCCTGGAAGGCCCCCAAGGCTATCAGCCCGAGGAAGAGCCAGAAGTAGTCAGCCATGAAGTCCGCGAGGTCGTTCCAGAAGGCCGGATGGTCGGAGGCGGACGCGATCATCCCGACGACGAACAGCGCGAGCACGAAGGCCACCATCAGGCTCATTGCGACGATGAGTGGCGCGACGAGGCCTAGGGTGCGGACCCATCCTGAAGAGAACGAACCTCCGCCCGTCCACGGCTCCCTTCCGAACCGATCCGCGAAGGACTTGAACGGAGCATCGGGCCTCAGTCCGGGCTCATCCGCAATCGGATTCCCACAGCTCTTACAGTACTTCGAGTCCGGCGAGTTCTCGACCCCGCACCTAGGGCAGATCATGATGTCCGTCCAGCGATCGACAGATTGTCCCCCGAACCTCTATACTTTGCCCTGGGAACGGGTAACGGCATTCGTGGACACCCCCTCGAAGATGTATGGCCCAAATGTAATCCCCCGCCACTACCTTCGAATCCCCAGGGGCAAACATGGTCGAGAAGGTCAAGAAGACAGATGATGAGTGGAAGAAGTCGCTCTCACCAGAAGAGTACAAGGTGCTGAGGGAGAAGGATACTGAAAGTGCGTTCACGGGAAGCCTCCTCCACAACGAACGGACGGGGGTCTACCGATGCGCAGGCTGCGGGAGCGTGCTGTTCCGCTCGGATACCAAGTTCGACTCCGGGTCCGGCTGGCCCAGCTTCTTCGAGCCGAAATCCGAGGACGCCATCGAGAAGAAGATGGATCGCTCGCTGCCCGTCCCCCGGACCGAGATACTCTGCGCGAAGTGCGGCGGCCATCTAGGACATGTGTTCGACGACGGGCCGGCGCCGACGGGCCTGCGGTACTGCGTCAACTCCGCGGCGCTGCATTTCGAGGATAAGGAGGACAAGTAGGCGCATCGGGAGACGGGGGATGGCTAGGCTCCGCCCCCTTCGATTCCCGCGCCCAATTTATTAGTCCGTAGCAGATACGGCATCCGAAAGGCGGACCCCCGTGGACATCATAGAAGCGCACGGCCTGACGAAGAAGTTCGAGGACCTCATCGCGGTCAACGGCATAAGCTTCGCCGTGAGGGAGGGCGAGGTGCTCGGCTTCCTCGGCCCGAACGGCGCTGGCAAGACCACCACGATGAGGATGATCCAATGCGTCTCCCCGAAGACCTCGGGGACGCTCACAGTCGCGGGGAAGGACGTCGACAAGAACCCGAGGGAGATCAAGAACATACTCGGAGTGTCCCCTCAGGAAGTGAACCTCGACCCTGACTTCACGGTGATCGAGAACCTGATCATCTACGCTCGGTACTTCGACATAGCCAAGAAGGAGGCGGAGAGGCGCTCGGACAAATGGCTCTCGTTCTTCCAGCTCCAAGGCAAGAAGGACACGCTCATCGACAAGCTCTCGGGAGGCATGAAGAGGCGGCTGCTCCTCGCGCGGTCGATGCTGAACGAGCCGAGGATCCTAATTCTCGACGAGCCGACGGTGGGCCTCGATCCCCAGGCGAGACATCTCATCTGGGACCTCCTGAAGAAGCTCAGGTCGGAGGGCATCACGATCATACTTACGACCCACTACATGGAGGAGGCACAGCGGCTCTGCGACAGGATATTCGTCATGGACAGCGGCCGGATACTCGCAGAAGGGGCCCCCAAGCAACTCATCGAGAGGTTCGTGGCATCCAATGTCGTCGAGGCGGGGAACACTCCCGAAGTCCGCGAATGCGTCATGAGACACGAGAGGCAGGCCCAGGTCGAGGTCGCAGGGGAGACCATCCATATCTTCACGAACGAGCCGAAGGCGACCCTCTCCTACCTCATGGACGAGTGCAAGCTCGAGTCGGCCACCGTCAGAGAGTCCACGCTCGAGGACGTGTTCCTGAAGCTCACCGGGAGGATGCTAAGGGAATGACGCTGAAAGGGATGCTCTCGCTCCCCCACATAAGCCGACGCGCTTGGATGGTCTGGAGGCGCGACCGGGACGTCTTCACGAAGACGATCATCGTCAACTTCATCCCTCCAATCGCCGAGCCCGTGATTTACATCGCGGCCTTCGGGTTCGGCCTGGGACTGCTCGTCAGCCAGATAGGCGGGCACAGCTACGCCGAGTTCATCGCGCCCGCGCTCGTGGCCATCACGATCATGAACGCAAGCTTCTTCGAGTGCACGTTCGCCTCGTTCGTGCGCATGTATTACCAGAAGACCTTCGACGCGATCGTGTCGACCCCTCTCAACGTGGACGAGGTGATCGCAGGCGAGATCCTCTGGGGCGCGACCAGGAGCACGATATCGGCGACCGTCATCACCGTGGTGATCGCGCTGTTCGGACTCGTGCACGCGTGGACCGTCCTGATCGTCATCCCGTTCTCCTTCCTAGGAGGGTTCATGTTCGCGTCGATCGCGATGTGCTTCACGGCCGTGACGCCGAAGATCGAGAATCTGAACTACCCGACAAGCCTCTTCATCATGCCCATGACGCTCGTCAGCAACACTTTCTTCCCGCTCTCCCTGCTCCCGGGCTCCGTCCAGGCAGTGGCGCAATGGATCGTCCCCCTGCTACACGTGACGGACATCGTCAGGGCAGCCACCTGGGGGGACTTCAGCGTGGGACTCATCTGGAGCCTTCTCTGGATACTGGTCATATCTGCGGTGTTCTTCCTGTTGGCGATCAACCTCATGAAGCGCAGGCTGATCGTCTGAAGAAATGGAGAATGGGGAAAGGGTTTGGCATCTCTGAGATCAGAGAGTGCCTATCAAGCTCTCGATCTGCCCGTCGACGTTCTCAAGGCCGGTGTACATCGTCGCGAAGCTCAGGTCCAGGTTGTGCAGGGCCTGGGTGACCATCTTGGTCTCGAGCGAGTGTATCAAGGGCTCGAGGGCGGACATGGTCAGGCCCTTCTGGTGCGCGAGCTGTGTGAGGCCATCGTACTCGTCCCATATCTCGACCGCCGGCAGGAGGTGAGTCTGCAATCCCCACGATGCGACCTCCGCCCCGCACAGCCTCGAGTACTGGTCAAGGTAGTTCGCCTCGGACATGTAGTCGTAGTACCAGATGATGCCGACCCAGTTCAGCTCCCCGATGCCGTCGTTCACGTCGTAGCCGTTGCCGTAGCTCTTGAGCATCTCGATGCCGTTGTTCATGTGGATGACATCGTTCGCGCTCTGCTGGTAGGGATACCAGTCCTGCTCCCACACACCCTGGGCTATCAGGGTCTGCCCGAGGACCGCCTCGATGGACATCAGCTTCGCGTTTATCTCGGCGGCGTTGGCCGGATCGGCCTTCGAGAGCTTCGTCTTCAGGACCGCGACATCGGCCGCGTACCTGCTCGCGGCGTCCACGGCCCTGCCCATGTTGGCGTTCGGGTCAACGCCGTACTTCTCGTAGACCGGGTACAGCTGGTCCACCGAGAAGTCGTCGCTCGTGGTCAAGGTGCTCCACAGGTTGGTCGCGCTGACCTCGAAGTTGTATGGAACGAACGGCAGGTTGACCAGCCTGAGGGCCATGTCGGCGAAGACCGAGAACAGGTTCGCCAGGTACGCCGGGTCGATCCTGCTTATCGTGTCGAACTGGTTGTGATAGAACATCGAGTCCCACTCGGCGGTCACGGTCTCGAGCTCGATTCCAGGCACTCCCGCGGCTGTGAAAGTCCAGTGGTCCGCCCACGAGTGCGGGATCGGGGTCACCTTGGTCCCGTAGGGCAGCAGCGGCTTGTTCTGGCCGAAGACGTTGTGGACGAAGCTGGCCAGCTCAGGAGCACAGTTGCTCTCGAGCGGCAGCCCGGCCTTGCCCATCAGCTCGAAGTTCATGTACGCCACGGTCCTTCCGACCCAGTCCGTGTGCACCTTCGTTATCTGGTACCACGCGCCGTAGCACCAGTCGTAGTAGGTGTTGAGGATGCCGTACTCCTCTGCCTCGTGGGTCGTGAAGACGATTGTCCTGTCGGGCACTATCCCGAGCTTGTCAAAAGTGGTCTTCAGGGCTTTGGCCATCGTCAAAGTCGCAGCCACCCCGGAGGTGTCATCCATGCCGCCCGTGAACCAGGAGTCCGTGTGGTCGCCGAGGATCACGAAGGTGTCGGACCCGTCGTGCTTGTAGTAGTTCTTCCCTGGAATGTAGCCCACCACGTTGTACCCGAACCCCCCGTCCTTCATCAGCTTGGTCACGATGTCGCTGTATGCGGACACGACCAGGCCGGGGTTCTTCGCGATCTCGGCCTTGACCTTCAGGCCGTCGTCCCCGCTTATGCTTATCAGCGGGGGCCAGGTGGGTCTGTAGAGCCCGTCGTGGCACTCGATTGCCCCTGGCTGGTTGCCGTAGTCTGACGCGTAGGTCGTCACGATTATCGCGACCGCCCCGTGGAGCTCCGCCTCCTTGGCCATCGAATCGACCCAGAAGTCGTCCCCGATCCAGTTGGCTAACACGATCTTCCCGGTGACGTCCTTGCCGACATAGTCGTTCGCGAAGCCGTTCCCCACATCGACTATCTCCTTCGTCAGGACGCCGTTGGTCCCGGGAGAACCTCCGAAGGATGCCGCCTGGATCTTCCCAAGCCCGGGCACGTCCACCCACGCCTGGTGGAACTCCCAGGCGTCGACTGGGATCTGCTCGAGCGTGACATCGCTCAAGTGCATCGCGGTCATCTCACTCGCCACGTACTCGGACGCGGCGATGGCGGAAGAGCTCCCAGCGCCCCTGAAGCCCATGGGGCTGGTCTCGAAGCTCACTACCTGATCCATCACCTGCCACGCATAATCCATGTCGATGTTCGCTCTCAGCTCGCTGAGAAGGCTGCTCTTCTTCGCCGGCGTCGCCCCCGTGGGGCCCGCCAGGGAGAACCCAACGACGATCACGAGCACCAGCACTACTGCTGACAATTCTCTTCTAATCAATCGCCCCCCTCCTATAGCCGACTATCACAGGATAATCCTGCAACGGTCTTGCGGTCAGTATATCGCGGTGCATGCCTAAAAGGATGTCAGTGTCCCGCTGGGCAATGTCTCGGGGTGGCGGCATGTCGGGGACGAGGTCTCCGTCGTCCAGGGACGTATGCATGCACGAAGAGACAGTATGACAACCTAGCATTCATTCTCCAGAAGGCTTTTACGCTGGTTGGCCGATGACGAGTTGCCTGGGCGTCGCCACAGTGTACAAGGAGAACCCATCCACAAGTGCCGGGCAGCCGTCGCACTTGCCACAACCGATACCGGAGTCAGACATTGCAGGCGAAGGAGATAGACAAGGTCGTTGACGAGGCTTCCAGGAGGCTCTTCCAGATAGCGTCACCGGCAATCCGATACTACATTCTCACGAGCCTCTGGGGAAGACCACAGGACAATGTCATGGTCCAGAAGGCGCTCGAGGAGTCGAGGGGCTATGCACCCAAGGTCAAGCTCCTAGAGAGGCAGAACGCCGATGGCACATGGCCGATCCCGGTCCATAAGAGGGCCGAGGAGGAGGCCGGTCCAGGTCAGCCCTACGGCTGGACCTACATGACGATGCTGAGGAACCTGAACGACCTCACCGACTACCTCGCGACGAGGGAGGACGGGCACATCGAGGACGCACTCGAGAGGATCCTGAGCTGGCAGACGGACGAAGGGTACATCCCCGGCCCGTGGAACGTCCCGTTCCCACTCCCGCATTTCAACGGCCACGCCCTCAGGATGTTCCTCAAGTTCGGGATGGAGAAGGACCCCAGGGTGCAGAAGCTGAGTAGATGGCTCGTGAAGGCCCAGAGGCCGGACGGAGGCTGGAGGGTCCCGTATCTCGAGGACGTCAAGTACGATCCGAAGTACAGGCTGATGCGCCGGTCGGACTTCATCGACCTCATCAAGAAGAACCGGGTGGAGCCGTACGACCCTAGGAAGTTCGACAGCATCCCGAGCTGCATCTGGAGCACGGTCATGGTCACGAGGGCGTTTTCCTGGAGCGTCCGGATGGTGGAGTCCCCGGAGACGAGACGTGGTGCGGAGTTCTTCCTCAACAGGTTCTTCCAGAGGAACTACCACGCGCTCATCTACCAGTCGGCCAGCAACTGGACGAAGCTCCGCGACCCGAACTACATCGGCAACGGACTGTGCGCCCTGGACATACTCACCTGGATAGGGTACGGCGCGGACGACCAGCGCATGGAGAGACCCATCAACTGGCTCTACGGGTCGCGGTCCCCGGACGGGCTCTGGAACCAGACCGACAGGCCCCAGCCGAACAGGGACGAGTCCATAACGGAGATCGCCCTCGGGATCCTTTCGCGGTACTCCAACTCGATCAAGAAGAAGCCTTTCGGGTACAAGGCGAAGGGAATGGGCGTCTGAGACCTCCAGTCCGCCCTCGCGCCGTGTCATACGAAAGGCTCATACAGTCACGCAAGAATAGACCCCCGGGCACCCTCCTATGAAATGTCCTACCTGCGGGTTCGAGAATCCGAAGTCCTACGGCCCCTGCCAGAGGTGCGGCAAGTACCTCGGGGCGTTTTCAATGCAGGCGCCCAAGCAAGCCGACACGTCTGCTCGGAAACCGACATTCGATTTCTCCAAGGAGATCAGCTACACCAGCAGGGCGCGCGAGGAGACCTCGACTCACGAGGACATCGCGAAGAAGATGAAGCTCTACTACCTCCACGGGACTAGGGAGCCGAACCAGAGGACGCTCGAGGTAATCCTGAAGCTCATGGAGGGCCTGAGGGCGAAGAACCCGGACACCCGCGAGATCATCGAGGAGGCCGCCAACTACATCCACGACCAGTACCGGCTGCGATGGGTGGCGATTGGCACGAAGAGCGCCAAGGACGGGATCTTCAGGTACGAATCGCTGGTCGGCTTCAGGGACGAGGCGATGCTTGCCCGGAAGCGCCAGACCTTCAAGGCGGAGGACTTCCTACAGGACGCCAGGTACAAGGGATGGCCGATCAGCGACTACTCCAAGATGTACTTCGAGGAGGACAAGCCGTACTCGGACGGCGCGGAGTCGACCTTCAACCGGCCCGCCCTGCTGAAGTCGAAGAGGCATTCTCCCGAGGACGCACTCGAGGCCGACTACCTGGACGTCCACATCTTCGGCCCCGACAAGGAGCTCATCGGATGGATCGAGACTTCCGGGACAATCACAGGTAAGCTCCCGGACGTCCAGACGATCAAGACAATCGAGATCATAGCGTCGATAGTCGGCGCAGCCCTGGTCCGCGCAAGGCAATGAAGAAGGGGCGGCGAGCCGGAAGGGAAGGTGGGCGGACTACCTCTTCGGGGAGAGAGTCTACATAATCCATACCCTAACCGCGAAGTCCGCCCTGGCGTGGCAGGTGTTTGCCGGCACGCCGAGATGAGAAGGCTCCGTCGATTGAGAGTTGCGCGATCCACGTGATGGTCCTAGAGCTCAGGGCTGAGCTCGAGCCCGAGGTCCGTCATCTCCGCCTTGAACCTCTTGACCACCGCAGCATATTCCTTAGAAGGTTTCCTCGAACCCGCGTCCCAGCATTCCTGATGGATCTTCCCGAGGGGCGGGTCTGCGAGCCTGGACTCGTACTTCCGGAGCAGGGCCTCGGCGATCCGATTCGCCTCGGTCCTCTTCATCCCGGCCGCCGCGTGCGCCACCTCGCCCGAGATCCTCGGCTCGACGGGGGTCATCCTGTCCTCGAACTTGTTCGTCGCGGTCCCTCCCATCTCTATTGAGAGGCCGGAGGCGACAGCGGCGATGACCGAGGCCGATGTCTCCCGCAGGACCATGGGGGTGCACGGCCCCGCGGCCGTGTAGTTCAAGCTCAGGCTGAGCAGATGCGTGTTCCTGCTGACCGCCTGGCCCATCGTGCTGATGACCCACAGCATGTCCCTGCTGCTGTTGGAGACGTATCTCAGGTGGAGCGGGAATGGGATCAGATAGCTCGTCTGCAGAGTCAGCAGACCCATGAGATGGCTCGCGACCGCGCACACGGCCGTCCCCTCCGGCCCTCCGGAGTAGCCGCCGAGAAGGGGCGCGAAGTCCATCCCTATCGGCGCCCCCATCGAAAGTGCGAGGGTCACCTTGTTGAGCCTGGCGAAATCGACCTTCATCGGGTCCATGCTGGCTATCATGAACCCGTCCGAGCTCCTCAGCCCGTACCTCGGCATCATGGCGGCCGCGAGGGCGATGTCTGATTCGGCGGTCGCGAGCGTGTTCATGAACGGGATGCCCTCCCTTCCCGCCCTGCTGCACGCCTCCCGGGCAAGGGAGGCATTCCTCATCGCGCCGAGCAGCTCGAGAGGGGACGCGGGCCTGATCCGCATCCCACCAGCGCGAGTGATCGCTGGCGTGGTGATCGCGTCCACCTCGGGTATCTCAGCGTAGCCCTCCATGAGCGTGAGGAACGACTCTTCGCCCGACACCGGCCCGCCGCCGGCGCCCAGGAGACACCACGGGGGAGTCCTGTCCTCCGGCTTCCTAGGGACGAACGCCCTTCTGTCCCTCCCCTCCCCGAAATGCACCTTCGAAGGCGAGTTCCTGAGCGCCTCCTTCACCTCCCCCTCGGTGTAGCTGATGACTCGCCCGGTATCGATGCAGTATGCTCCTACGTCGACGAGGAGCTCGAGCCCGGCCTGGAAGAGATCGTCCGCGAGGGAGTCGTCGTCCGGAACGGGGAGGCTCGGGTCGTACTTGATCTTGAACTCCCGGACCTTCTCCTTCACCTTCGGGGAGAACCTGCGGAGCTGATAGTCGTTCTCGCTGACCGGGGCGCCGTTGAGAGCCTTCTCCACCACATCTAGGATCTGAACCATGGGCTCGACTTCCTCCTGAAGACTTCGCGGCTCCTTCGGGCCGCGACGGTGCATGGGGATTCTCTCATAAAGCAGTTGACCTGGAGAGTGCGAACTGCGATTCGGCCGAGGACGTGCCATGACGAGTTCAGAGAGCCACTATCTCCCGCCGGACCTCCAGCCCCTTCTTCGGAAGCCTGGCCAGCAGCTTCTCCGCGGGCAGCTGCTCGGGGACCAGGAAGCCTTTCTCCTTCACCTCGCCCTCTATCAGCAGCTCAGCCGCCGCGGAACCGCCGCTGCCGACGAGGTATCCTGTGGCGTTGCTCCTGCAGAGTTCATGCGCCTTCTCGTGGGACATCATGACGCACTGCTTGACCATCGTCCTCTTCCCGCCCTTGAGGCCATAGACCTCGACCACGATCGCCGCCCAACCCTTGACCTTGCCAATCAGGTCGACGGGCCTGGGCATCGTCGCGACCACCACGTCGATCGGCCGCACCTTGACGCCCTTGACATCGATCGGCTCGAGGCCGTGCATGCCGAGCTTCCGGATCATCCTGGCAGCTGCCGCCCAGCTGTCATCGATCGCGATCCTGAAGTCGGCGTTCCTCAGGCCCTTGATGAACCTTGGCATCAGATAGGTCTCCTCGTGGTTCGTCTTGTAGACGGGGAGTCTGCCCACGGGAGCCGGGAAGTCGTAGAACTCCTTCTCGTGCAGGGGCGGCACGAACTCCAGCTTTCCGTCCCTGAAGACGGCCGCGGGGACCGTGGTCTCCTCGAGGAGGTCGATCGGCGACCACAGAGAGAAGAACTCGTAGCCTTCCGCGGAGCCGCTGTCGCCGTCCATGACCCTCGCCTCCGTGGCCTCGTCCAGGAGCGCAGCCCCGGCCTTCGCCATGCAGTCGGAGATCCCCGGGTCCTCGCCGGTGGCCGTCAATGCGGTGATCCCCGCATCGCTGACCATCTTGACAGTCGGAGCGTACTGCTCCATCCTGTCTATCGTCAGGCAGAAGTCGACGTAATTGGCGCCCGAGGACGCTGCGGCCTCGAGCACCTTCATGTTCAGCTGCCAAGGCAGCGAGCTCACGACGAGGTCGCAGCCTTTCAGGAGCTTCCTCAGGTCGGGAGTCCTCGTCGCCTCGACCTTCCTCAACGATATCTTCTCGCTCTTGACGCGAGCCGCCATCGCCTCGGCAGCGTCCGTCCTCGCGTCGGCGAGGACGACCTCGTCAACGCGGGGGTTTTTCGTCAGTTGTTCCGCGCACACAAGCCCAGTTATTCCGCAACCGAGTTGCACCACCCTTATATTCCCACTCGGGAGCGGTATCGCATCGGTGGATAATCAGGATTATCAGACTGATTTAAGAAGCTAGGGGTCGAAGCCGTCCGGCTAAAGGATTATCCCGCAGAGTCAGAATCCGAGCCGAATGTGCGGGAGGTTCGCGCTCACACACATAGCCGGCTTCTGGACCAGGTTCGCGGTCATCGACCGTCAGGCGACCCTCGGACCCAGGTTCAACATCGCCCCGTCGCAGACAGTCCCGGTCATCGTCTCGGGCAGCGGGAACAGGGCGATGCCCATGAGATGGGGGCTCGTGCCCTTCTGGGCCAAGGACCCGAAGATCGGCGACAAGCTCATCAACGCGCGCGCGGAGACGGTGGCGATCAAGCCAGCCTTCAGGACCAGCCTGAAGGGCAGGAGATGCCTCGTCCCGGCGACCGGGTTCTACGAATGGAGGAAGGGGAAGCCTGGGAAGGTCCCGTACTACGTTCGCATGAAGGACGACTCGCTGTTCGCGTTCGCGGGCCTGTACGAACGGTGGAAGGGACCTGACGGCAGCGAGCTTCTCACTTTCACGATCATCACGACGACGCCAAACGCAATCATGGAGAGGATACACGACCGCATGCCGGTGATACTGGACCCTTCCGAGGAAGGCCGATGGCTCGCCAAGGAGTCCCTGACCGAAGACGACCGGGCCGGCCTTCTTGACCCATACCCGGCGCGGGGCATGGAGGCTTTCGAGGTGTCCACCGCGGTGAACAGCCCGGCCAACGAATCCGAGGAACTGATCAGACCAATCTGAAAGGAGGCGAAGACATGGATCTTATAGATGCGATGAAGGAGAGGAGATCGGTCCGGTCCTACGAGCCGGACCCGGTACCTGAGGAACTGCTTTCGAAGGTGCTCGAGGCGGGCCGGATCGCCCCGTCCGCGAGCAACAACCAGCCTTGGCACTTCGTGATAGTCCAGGACCCCGAGAAGAGGAAGGTCCTATCAGAGGGGAGGTATGCCCACTTCCTCGCGCAGACGCCGGTCGTGATAGTCGGCTGCGGGGATACGGCCAAGGCCCCGAGATGGCACATGGTGGACGTGACGATCGCGCTCCAGCAGATGGTACTCGCGGCGACGAACGAGGGGCTGGGGACCTGCTGGATCGGGAGCTTCGACGAGGACGGCGTCAAGAAGTGCCTCGGCGTCCCGGAGGGCTGGAAGGTGGTGGCAATGCTGGCCCTTGGGTACCCGAGGAAGAAGCTGGACCTAGGGGCCGCGCTCATCCGCTCAAAGAACAGGAAGCCCCTCGAGGATATTACGAGCAGGGACGAGTTCGGAAAGCGGTGAAGGGCCGCCGAGCCCTGAGCGGGCGTCTCGGCCTTTGCTGAGCGCTTCCTTTAATAACGTTCTCATCATCGGAGGTCACTATGGCGCAGTGTGAGGGCATCCGGCCGCCAGTCGCCAGGAAGTCCCCGGCGGAGACGACCATCCACGGACAGTCCCTGGTCGACGACTACTTCTGGATCAGGGAGAGGTCGAACCCCGGGGTGATCGAGTACATCGGGGCCGAGAACCGCTACACCGACCACATGATGAAGCACACCGAGAGGCTCCAGGAGAAGCTGTTCGGCGAGCTCAAGGACAGGATCGTCGAGACGGACAGCACCGTCCCGGTGAGGATGGACGATTACTTCTACTACTCGCGGACGGAGAAGGGGAAGCAGTTCCAGATCCTGTGCAGGAAGAAGGGCGGCCTTGACGCGGCCGAAGAGGTGATCCTCGACGTCAACTCGCTCGCCCAGGGCAACGAGTTCTTTAACATGGATGTCCACAAGGTCAGCCCGGACCACACGCTACTGGCATATCTCGCGGACACAACGGGTTCCGAGAGGCACACGCTCTACATCAAGGATCTTAGGACCGGGAGCCTGCTGCCGGAGACGATGACGGACACAGCCGCGGTCGAATGGTCGAACGACAGCAAGGTCGTATTCTACGCGGTCATAGACGCGGAGAACAGGCCAGATAGGATCATGAGGCATGTACTGGGGACGGACCCGAGGGACGATGCCGAGGTCTTCCGCGAGAAGGACAAGACATACTACTACCTCCAGCTCGAGAAGACGAAGAGCAAGGCCTACGTCGTCATAACGGTCGAGAGCGCGACGACCTCGGAGGTGCACTATCTGGATGCGGACAAGCCGCTCATGCCGTTCAAGGTGTTCAGCCCGAGGAGGCACGGCATCAGGTACTTCCTGAAGCACAGCGGCGACAGGTTCTTCGTCATCACGGACGAGGACGCGAAGAACTTCAAGGTCATGGAGGCTCCCGTCTCGAATCCCTCCAAGGAGAGCTGGAAGGAGTTCCTGCCGCATGACAGCAGGGTCTCGATAGACATCAACGACCCCGTGCCGTTCGTCGAGGTGTTCAAGGATCACATGGCCCTGTTCGAGCGCGAGAAGGGCATCAGCAGGATAAGGGTCGTCGACCTGAGGAGCAAGAGCTCGCATGTGGTAGACTTGCCCGAGGAATACCACACGATAGCGCCGGGAGATAACCCGGAGCCCTCTTCGAGCACGCTCAGGTTCGTGTTCTCGTCGATGGTCACGCCGACGACCGTGTACGACTACGACATGAAGGAGCGGAAGCTCGTCCTCAGGAAGCAGCTCGACGTGCCAGGATACAGGCCCTCGGACTATTCCTCGGAGCGCATATGGGCGACGGCCAAGGACGGAACCAAGGTCCCGATCACGCTCATCCACAGGAAGGGGCTGAAGAGGAACGGACGCAACCCGTGCTACCTCTACGCGTACGGCGCGTACGGCGACTTCGAGGGGTCGTCGCCGCAGTTCAACCGCAACTGGATCAGCCTGCTGGACCGGGGGTTCGTGTGCGCGCACGCGCACGTGCGCGGCGGAGGAGACCTCGGGAAGGAGTGGCACGAGCAGAGCAGGGTCCTGACGAAGCGGACGACCTTCGAGGACTTCATCTCGTGCGCGGAGCACCTCATCGAGGAAGGGTACACCTCCCAAGACAGGCTCGCGATCAGAGGCCGGAGCGCCGGGGGCCTGCTGGTGGGGTCCGTGGTGACGATGCGGCCCGACCTGTTCAAGGCCGTCGTGGCGGAGGTGCCCTTCGTGGACGCCATCAACACGATGCTCGACGACACCATCCCGCTGACCGCGGGCGAGTTCGAGGAGTGGGGAGACCCAAAGATCAAGGAGCATTTCGATTACATCAAGAGCTACTCGCCCTACGACAACATCCGCGCGACCGCGTACCCCAACATGCTGGTCACATCAGGCTGGAACGACGCGAGGGTCCAGTACTGGGAGCCGACCAAGTTCGTCGCGAAGCTGAGGGCGATGAAGACCGACGACAACATCCTCATGCTCAGGACGAACATCGTCCAGGGCCACTCTGGTGCGCCTGGAAGATACGACATGCTCCGGTACTACGCGTTCATGTACGCCTTCATCCTGGACACGCTCGGCATCAAGGACTAGCGAGGAGCTTCTCGTAGGCCTCTTCCGCGACCTTGATGTTCGACTCGAACGTGAACTGGTTGGCGGGGTCTAGGATCATCTCCCTCGCGCGCCTGCCCATGGTCGCCAGCATCGTCCTCAGCGAGAACGACTTCCGGATCTTGTCGGCGAGGACCGACGGGTCTATCTCCGTCAGGTACCCGTCTACTCCATCCTTGATGCACTCTCGTATCGGTGGTATGCTGGAGCCGATCACCGGCAGCTCGCACGCGAGCGCCTCGAGGACGCTCGACGGGAAACCGTCGCTGCTGGCCACCGAGATCGCGATGTCAGCGTTGTTGTAGACATCCACCATCTCCTGGTGCGGCCGCTTCGGCACGAACCTGGTGTGCTGCTTGAGCAACGGGTCCTGGTCGACCGCTGCCCTGACCTTCTCGATCATCTCCCCATAGTCGGACAGGTAGAGGTACGCCCGTGGCATCTGAGGCGCGAGCGACCTGAATGCCTCCACCACCACGAGAGGGTTGTATATCTTCGAGCACGGCCGGATGTCCAGGACCCTGAACTCGTCCGTGCCATGGGGAGCGGTCTTCCTGAAGACCGCAGGGTCGACGCCGAACCTGAACATCGCGATGTCGCCCCCGTAGCCGGCCTCCCTGATCCGGTCGTTCATGTCCTTGGTCATGGAGAACACGAGGTCGCAGTGGCGGAGCACGTACCATAGTATGCCCCTCTCGACGATCGATCGTCTGGGACGGCCCCTTTGCGAGCAAATCCTCGACGCGGGCAAGGCCGAGCTACGCGGTGACGCGACCCAGGACGGTTCGCCGACTTCCTTCACCACGACCGAGACCTACTACGAAGGCGGCTATTCGGGCTCTTATTACCGCAACCCGTTCATCGACAACTCGCTGTGGTGGCTCCTCTTCTTGACGTGAGCGCGGCCAGCGGGCGCGTTCGCTCGCT
>JAJYIS010000059.1 GCA_021789945.1 Thermoplasmata archaeon
CCGATCTAGGACGCTTTCTCCGGTCTTTCCATCCCCCTTCTTCATGATTTCGCTCATTCCAGTCACCTCGTCGGTTCCCCCGGGCATCACTTCTCTCTTAGCTCGGACGCCAGGTCCCACGAGACCTCGTCATCGAATATCTTCCTCTCGTCCAATCCAAAGGCTGTCTGGTCTTCTGTGTCTGCTATCATCTTTCTCTTCTCTCTGGTTGTACAGATTGAATACGGTTTGAATATCCTAACGGAGTTAGAAACCGGAGGGATATAGTGGGCATGTGCAAATACATAAACTATATAGACAGGGCTTAGTACTACGATTCCCCATTGACACTCGGGCCAACGGCTCGGAAGCCTGCTGGGTCGGGGCTCAAGGGGGTATGTTTCCCATGGAGACAAGGAAGCTCCAGAAGACAGGTGGCTCGACCTTCATAGTGTCCCTGCCAAAGCACTGGGTCCTTTCATCGAGGCTCAAAGAGGGCGACTCGGTGTCGATGACCATCGAGAAGAACGGACTGCTGACGCTCGATCCTTCGTTCGGCACGACCAGGCCCGCGTCGAGGATCGAGGTCATTGTCGAAGACGAGGAGGTCGGCGACCATTTCCTCAGGAGGCTGATCGGCTTGTACATCTCGGGGCACGATGAGATCGTGATCAGGTCGAAGACGAGGATCTCCCCGGACATCAGGAAGGTCGTCCGGGACTTCACGAGGCGAGTGATCGGCCCTGAGATCGTCGAGGAGACGGGGAACTCCATATCCATCCAAGATGTGGCCGATCATTCTCACCTTGACATGAGGAAGATCCTGCGTAGGATGCATCTCATGTCCAGGTCGATGCACGCGGACGCGATGGAGGCTCTCACCGAGTCCAACAAGGAACTCGCATCGGATGTGGTCGCCCGTGATGACGAGGTCGACAGGCTCTACTGGTTCATGTCCAAGCAGCTGAGCATGATCGTCAGCGACCCGTCCATCGCCCGCAAGATGGACGTTGGCATCTCTGAGGCCTCGTTCTTCCTGTCAGCGTCGAAGGCATTGGAGCGGATAGCCGACCACGCGGAGAGGATAGCTCACCACGCGAGGTCGGTCTCGGTCGAAAGGGTCCCTGAGAACGTCATGGATGAGATACGGAACTACGGGAAGACCGTGCTCTCGGTTTTGGACAAATCGGTCGAGTCTCTTCTCAAGCCTGACATCAAGGCGGCGAACGAGGTAGTCGACGAGTCTGAGCAGCTTCGCGTGACTGGCGAGGAGCTGACGAGCCGCATCATGGGGCAGAAGGGGCGGTCCGTCGTCCCCATGGCGCTCATCATGGAGAGCCTCGTGAGGACGGCTCTCTACTCCGCGGACATCGCTGAGATCGCCATCAATCTCGAGGGCGTGCGGTAGGTCGGCCGGAATCTCGATTAGGCTTCCTCTTCACTGACCAGAGGCTTCCCCACCGCATCGGCCAAGCTCTTCGGTATCTTCCCGGTCAGCACGAGCGCCCGGCCGGCTTCGTTCGCTGCTTTCAGGACCGCATCTCCCTTCGGATCGCCCGGCCGCAGAACATGGGCGTGCGGACGAAGGAGAGCCCCAGCGAACTCCACGCTGGTGGTCTCCGCGAATTCCTCCGCAACCTTGAGGACGGTGTCGAAGTTGCCCTTCTCGTACCATCCGCCGGTGGACACCAGCGCGATCCTCTCGATGCCCACATTCGAGCGGAACCGGGCGCGCGTCCTGCCCCTCCTCTTCTCCCGGACTGGGTCGATCAGCGGGCATAGCCGGTTGAGGAAGTTCTGCATCTCTCCAGGTAGCGGGATGTACACGGGCGTTGCTAGCACCAGGATCTCGGCTTGCCTCAGCAGCGGGTATGCGGATTGCATATCATCCCTGTAACCGCACGATCCAGGGTGCTTGTCCCAGCAGCTGAGCGTCCCGCCGCACGGCTTGATGTTCATCCGCTTTGGATAAAGAAGCCTCACCTCAGCCCCTGCTTCCCTCATGCCCTCGATGAATGGCTTCAATAACCGCGCCGTGTTCCCCTTGTCGGCATTTGGACTCCCGTTGACGACCACCACCCTTGTCATAAGGACCACCCTATGGTCGGGCCCTACGGTGGTCCGCGCCCTTGAAGTTTCGCGCCTCCCGATTGACGGTCGATGACGTCTAGTTCAGTCCTTTGAAATACTCATAAGAACGTGTGCCTCCTTACCCCAGATGCGGAGCAGGGATTGAGGAATGAGCGGCATGACTGGGGTGCCCCCTCGTGATGCGTTCTCGAAGAGGAGGACACCGGGGACCATCGCTCGTGGCATGTATCACCGTCCGGTGACGGCCCGGAGTTCGGCATCAGGGTACCGCGTGCTTGTCTTCATCGTCCTTCTCGCGGGGCTGCTGTTGGCGGCCGCGATCTCGGTTCCCGCTGCCGTCAATGACCGCAGCTCGACACCCCCTCCGCTGCTGTACAGGACAACATCGATCTCTGGCTGGGTGTACCAGACCCTCGATCAGAGCGGGTTCGTCGGCAACTACTCGTCCATCGCGGTAGACCCTGACAACTTCGTCCATATCAGCTACTACGATGGCACGAACGGGGACCTCAAGTACGCGACGAACGCGGGCGGGTCGTGGACGACCTACACGGTGGACAGCGCGGGCAATGTCGGCATGGACACCTCGATAGCCCTCGACTCAAAGGGCTTCGTCCACATCAGCTACCTCGACTGGACGAACGGCCACCTCAAGTACGCGACCGACGAGGGCGGCTCATGGGCAACATACACGGTCGACAACTCAACGAAGGTGGGGATGTTCAGCTCGATAGCCGTCGACTCGAACGACAAGGAGCACATCAGCTACATGGACTACTCCAACTTCACCCTCAAGTACGCCACCAATTCGAATGGGCCGTGGGTCATCACGACCGTGGACAGCGCAGGTGAAGTGGGGTACGACACATCGATCGCGGTCGACTCGAGCAACTATGTCCACATAAGCTACGGCGACTGGACGAACAACCATCTCAAGTACGCCACGGATAAAGGCGGGTCATGGGCGACATACACCATCGACGACAGCCCCTACGTCGGCTACGATACCTCCATAGCGGTGGACCCGAGCGACTATGTCCACGTAAGCTACAACGACGAGTACAACGGGACCCTCAAGTACGCGACGAACGTCGGCGGAACATGGAACACGTACACCCTCGACCAGACGGGGAACGTGGGCATCGGCACCTCGATCGCGGTGGACCATGAGGGCAGCGTCCACATCAGCTATTGCGACTACACGGACTACTCCAACACGCATCTCAAGTACGCGACCAACGCCGCCGGTCCCTGGGTCTATTACACACTGGACAGCGCTGGGGACGTGGGCCTCCACTCCTCGATCGCCGTCGACTCGATGGACATCGTCCACATATGCTACACGGACTTCACCAACTACGACCTCCGCTACGTGTACGGCACCGAGCAGCCGTTGCCTGACATCTCGGTCAAGGTCGGTGTGACGCTCGCGACGAACCAGACCCCGCTGTCGGTCCAGTTCACCGCGAACGTGACCGGAGGACTTGGTCCGTACACGTTCGCGTGGAACTTCGGTGACGGGAGCTCGAGCGCCACCGAGGACCCGGTCCACACATACTCCAAGGAGGGGACCTACACAGCATCCATCGTCGTCACGGACTCGTTGTTGAACACGAAGACCGTCCTCAGGACGTTGACATTGTCGAACGGCGAGGTCGTTCCCATTTCGAATGGCTACAGCGGGGCGATGGTGCTCGCGATCGCCGCCGCAGTGCTGGCTGCTCTTGCGGCCATTGTCATCGTCGGGCTCCACGTCGCGCGTGGCCGGGTCCCGCGGACGGAGCAGGCAGCTCGCTCCGAGCCTGCGAAGCCCCCTCCGGCGCCCGCAGTCAGGCCCACGGTCGTCGTGGTCCCAAGCGCGGCGCCTGTGATGCCCCCGGTCAGGGAGGCTCCGGTGTCCGGCTTGGTCAAGCCGAGGGTCATAAGGGTCGAGGACAAGCTGCTCGAGCTGAGGTTCCTGAGGCAGAAGGGGCTGATCAGCGAACTCGAGTTCGAGGCGAAGATGAAGGAGCTCCTCAAGAAGTGGTAGGCATCCTTTTCAGCCTCTGGCAGGTTCTTCGGGGGCCGAGCGCGGAGCCAGGAAGGCAATCCCAGACCCTCGTCCTGCAGGCAAAAAGAAGATTAGACCCTTCTGTGCTCCGCCGCGCATGCCTTCCGAGATGAGGGGCAAGACCTGCCTGGTGACGGGCGCGACATCGGGGATCGGCAAGGAGACCGCGCGAGCCCTTGCCGGGATGGGAGCATCGCTGGTGCTGACCGCGCGCGACGGCGCGAGGGGCCAAGCCACCAGGGCCGAGATAATCCAGGGCACTGGCAATCAGGACATCGAGATCCTGGAATGCGATCTGTCGGACATGTCGTCGATCAGCGCGGCATGCTCGAGGTTCGTCGAGACCCATGACAGGCTGAACGTGCTGATCAACGACGCGGGCGTTTGGGAGCGCAGGCGAAGGCTCTCCAAGGACGGCATCGAGATGACCTTCGCCGTGAACCACCTCGCCCCCTTCCTCATGACCAATCTCCTCCTCGACCTCCTCAGGAAGAGCGCTCCGTCGAGAATCGTGAGCGTCAGCTCCGGGCTCCACGGAGGGACGATCCACTTCGACGACATCGAGTTCTCGAAGAGATTCAGGGGCATGGCCGCGTACAGGCAGTCCAAGCTCTCGAACATGCTCTTCATCAAGGAGCTCTCCAGGAGGCTCGCGGGATCGGGCGTCACCGCGAACTGCCTGATGCCAGGTTTCGTGGCGACTGGATTGTTCAGGAACGCAAGCGTATTCACGAGGACCTTCGTGAAGTGGATCGCGTCACGTCCCCCAAGAGGGGCTGAGACATCTGTCTACCTGGCGAGCTCGCCGGAGGTGGAGTCCGTCTCAGGCGAATGCTTCTACAGGAGGAAGGTCGCTAGCACCTCTCAGGAATCGAACGACCGGGTCCTGGCCGAGAAGCTATGGGCCGTGAGCGAGAAGTACACGGAGAGGTGGCTGAATGGCGGCGTGTAGGCCGGGACCGCCCTCTCTCCAATCTGCTCTTTCTTCGCAAATCCTTATCGACATGTACCTGTAGCGGCTCTTTATTCAAACATGGAATTTCTGAATATCAGATCCGGCGAAAGGGGCTGGGGGAAAGGGGTTTCGAAGAGCTTCACTTGCCCTTCCTTCTCCTCGTGGCGAGCACCACCACTGCCGCTACGACGACTATTATGAGGACGAGCACTAGGAGCCCGGCCGCGGGATTGACGCTCTTCGTGCCGACGTTCATATCCGTGTACGCAGTGTAGACTGGGTCGTGGACGATCCTGTAGTCGTTCCATCCCGGGAACGAGACCGCGTACCATAGCGGCCTCGCGTTGAAGCCGTCCGCGTTGCCCGGCGCGAGGCTGCGCTGCTCGAGGTCCAGAGGTCCTGTGTACTTGCTCTGGACATAGTCGCTCAAAGCGTATGCGAAGATGCTCATCGCGCCCGCGGCGAACCCCAGCTGCCATGCTACCAGCAGCAGGTCTACGGCCTGAGCGCTCACAATCGCGCTCATCGCGGGCTGGTTGCTCATCAGCACCTGGCCCGAGCTCTCGTTGATGACGTCGAAGGTGCCGCGCGTCCCGATCTTCATCGCCCGCTCGCCGTTGTCGCCGACCTTCAGCACGATATCCTCTCCGAGCGGCGCGGTTATACCTGTGTTTATCGTGTTCCCGGTGGTGTTGCCGGCCGGTCCAACGTACTTGGAGGTGAAGACAGTCACGAAGTGCACGACGCTAAGACCCATCGTCGCCGGGAGCGAGTGCGGGTCCATCGGGATTGGTATCCCCAGGAGGAGCAACCAGAGCTCCGAGACCTGGCCGATCGTGTAGTATGACTCGGCCTTGACCTCGCCAGTCGTGTTGTCCATGGTGACGTCGTAGTTGACCGTGAGCTCGCTGAACTTGGCTATGAAGCCGGTCCTGAGCAGTGCGCTCGCCAGGAAGTTGGGCGTGACGAACGCGTACATGTTCTTGTACTGCATTCCGAACCTGTAGTGCCCCTCGCCCAGCTTCTGGACCGGGAGAACGTTCGCCTCGGGCACATACGTGCCGTTCAGGACCTTGCTCACGCCGAACGGGATCACATAGGACACGTTTTCGTGGCCCGGGTCGGGCAGGCCGTTCTGGCCAGGCCCGGTGCCGTTGTACGTGTCGTCGAAGACCATCAGGAACGCCAACACGGACGCGATGAAGACCTCCCTGTTGTCTGGGGTGCGATAGTGCAGGCCGAACAGCTGGAACGGCACGGTCCCTGTGCCGTTGGCGTTCTGCACCATGTTGAGCGACAGGAGGAATGCCTGGACATCATGGTAGTTCACGTACGAGGCCGAGAACGTGACGTTGTCCCCTTCCGGGCTCTTCGCCTGGACGGATTCGTTCGTCCAGTACTCCTCCTGGAACGAGTGGCCGAATATCGCCTGTTCATCCCCCTTCTGCCAGGTGGCGGGAGGGAAGGCGCTCGCGTTGCCGACCAGGACCAGGCTAAGGGCTATGCTCACAAGTACCGTGATTGCTGCTTTCATACGAATCATCCGTTCCCGCGTTCCCGGGGAGGAGCGCCAGGACTGGGTCATATATTGATGTTGGTCGATATTAAAGCCTTTTGGCCCCATTCCAGCGGACAAGGATGACATGAATGGTCGATGTCGAATAAAATCTTCGGAGTCGGGCACTCATTCATGCGTCAAAGAGGGGAGAGGAAGTCCCATCGCGAGGGTCAAGGCCTCGGCCGCCGAGAGCGACTGAGCCCATTGCTGCCGCCCCAGGGCGGTAGTTCTGACTAATAAGTGCAAGGCTATTGCTCCTGCCGTTGACCATGATGGGCAGTCCGAAGTTCATCCAGCACCTGGAGAGGCATGGCGTTTACGCGAGCGTGGTATCGATCGATCACCTGGAGGAGCTGAGCGCCGAGCTAGGGGCGCTTTATGAGAAGGGCCTCTATCCAGACGATCTGTTCCAGCTCTACGGCCACTACTTCAACCCGCGCGTTCCTGCGAACTTCCCGGGGGCCCGCTCGATAATCGTCGCGGCGACCCCTCAGCCGATCCTCCAGGCCAAATTCCACTGGCGGGGAAAGGTCCACGGTCTGACCATTCCTCCGACGTACTTCGACAATCGGAAGAACGCTTCTTTCGTGAGGCGGTTGCTGAGGGAGGGGTTCAGGCCACAGTCGCACAGGCTCGTCCTTGCCAAGCTCCCCATCAAGCTGTTGGCCGTCAGGAGCGGCCTGGCCATGTACGGGAAGAACAACGTGACCTACATACCCGGCCTGGGGAGCTTCTACAGGCTGGTCGCGTTCTACTCGGATTATCAGAGCCCTGTGGACAACTGGCAGGAGAGGCGGGCCCTTCCTGCGTGCTCGAGCTGCAGGCTGTGCATGAAAGCATGCCCGACGGGCGCGATATCGGACGACAGGTTCCAGGTCCACATCGACAGGTGCCTCACGTACATGAACGAGAAGAAGTCCTCCGAGGTCTTCCCTGGCTGGGTGTCACCGTCGATGCACAACTGCCTCGTAGGCTGCCTGAGATGTCAGCGTGCCTGTCCGTATGACAAGGACGCGGTGGACTGGCTCGAGCTTCGCGGCGAGTTCAGCGAGTCCGAGACGGCCTACCTCTTGGAGGGCAGGTTCTCGGGGGCCAAGGCGAAGAAGATCGAAGCCAGGCTCAGGCGGACAGGCCTGGACCTGTCGGTCTTCCCCAGGAACCTCGAGGTCCTGGTCTCCGGCCGTGATTGAACCCAACGCCGCTCCTGGCCCCCGTGCCAGGCCGTGGGCGCCAGGGGGGGCCGTGCACGGCCGGTTCAGATTACATATATATCCGATGCAGATTTATATCCCTAGCAGCATTGCGCGCAGACCGGAATCGGGGGATTTCCGAATGTCCGCTTACGCTGTCCCGCAGTCGAGGTGATCAGAAGTGCTCGACATATTCTACAATGCAACACTGCTGATTCTCGCGGTCTTTTGGCTGCTGAGCTTCGGCAATCTGCGCGGGAAGCAGTTCATCGAGACCCTGAAGAAGCACCGCAAGGTGCTCACGGCGGTCCTGTGGGTCGCAGTGCTGGTGTTCGCTGCCGTCTTCGTCGTGTACTTCTCGTACTTCGACAGGATCCACGACATTGATGAGGCGGTCACCGCATCGGTCATCAGCTTCAAGCACGGCATCGACCCGTATGATCACAAGGTCGCGCCCAGGTTCACCGGGCCGTACAGCGACACCGTGACATTCTCGATGGGCTACTACAACTACCTCCCGTTCGACCTCATGGCGTACTCGGGCGCTTATGTCGTGTTCGGATGGACGGGGACCCCGGTGTGGTTCGTCCTGTCGAACCTCTTGTTCTCCGCCGTCGCGATGTTCATGATCCAGAGGATCACCAAGGTGCAGTGGGAGACATTCATCCCTATAGCTGGCATAGTCGCGCTGTTCTATTCGTTCGACAACGCCTCCTTGACATTGATGCTGATGGTGGCCTCCGCCTACGTCCTGTGGATGGGCGCGAGGCACTCGGAGGTCTTCTCGCTGATACTGATGGCCCTTGCGGCACTCACGAAGGTCTATGCAGCCGTCCCGTTCGCGATCCTCCTACTTTACCTCATCCAGAAGGAGGTCCGGTCTAGAGACTGGCGGAAGCTGGGCGAGGCGCTCGTGGCGGCGGTCTCGAGCGGTACGATGGCGGTCGCGATGATGGTTCCATTCGGGATCATGAACGTGATCAACGACGCCGTCCTGTTCCACTCGAGCGAGGGGACCAGGGTGGGCACCTCGGTCGGCGGCACGCTGCTGAGCGACATCATGCTCACGAGCCCTTGGTTCTCGGTCGTGGGCCTGGTAGTTGTCGTCGCCGCGCTCCTGATAAGCCTGCGGATGAAGAGCCTCAACGACCGCGTGGTCTTCGTCTCGATCTGCCTGTTGCTCACGATCGTGAAGAGCAGCCAGGCCCCGCTCACGGTGGGCGGCGTGTACCTCGCGTTCAAGCTGCGCGAGATGTACGTGAACAGGGCCGCGGCCGCCGACAAGGCCAGCAGCTCAGCGAGCTAGTCTTCCCGCGCGCCGTCAGTTCTCCGCCTCACTCCTTCCACGACATCAGCTTGCTGGCGAGGACGAAGAACACGATCCCGATCAGGACGACAACCGAGAGGTTAAGCATCGACCCGCCCGTGTTGCCATAGACCATCGTGTCCCTCAGACCCTCATTGAAGTATGTCAGTGGCATCGCCCGTGCAATCGCTTGCATGTACATGGGCATGGAGTCGATCGGCCAGAACGAGCCCGAGAGGAACATCATCGGGAACCCGATGACGTTCGAGATGGCCGCGCCGGATTCCGGGTCCTTGATCACGACCCCGAGGAGCATCCCCAGCGACACGAACAGGAACGCCCCCGCCGGTATGAGCAGGAGCGAGAGCGGAGTGAGCGTCGCCTCGATGTTGAATGCGGCCTTGCCGATCGCGAACGTGACGAACAGGGATGCGTACAGCAGCAGAGAGTAGAAGACGAACTTCGAGACCAGCCACTCGTACTTCTTTATCTTGGTCGTCGCGAGGAGCTTGAAGTACCCGCGGCTCTTGTACGATGCGCAGATCGATGTCATGCTGTACAGCGAGTTGGTCATTACCGTGATGCCCACGACTCCCGGGACGAAGAAGTCGATGTAGCTGAACGGTTTCGTCCCCGGCGACTTCAGCCCGTACGAGACCAAGGGCGAAGTGCTGGTTAAGTTGAAGTTCAGCACGGTCACCGCGGCGTTCACCGCAGCGTTCGCGGTCCCAAAGGTCGACTGGGACGGGTCGCCGTAGAGGGTGAGATTCACGAGCCCTGTCCCGTTACCGGACTGGCGCGCAATGATGTCTTTCGTGAAGTCCTGCGGGATCAGGAGGGCCATGGCTAGCGAGTGGTTCTGGATGTAGGTGGCGATGTCCTCGTTCGCCGGGACCTCCTGGACGTTGACCAGGCCCGTGCCGTTCAGTATCGAGATCAGCGCCTGCGAGTACGGTCCGTCGTCCAGGTTCTGGACGGGCAGGTTAAGCTTCGTCGGAGTGGCCGTGAAGATCGCCCCGAAGAGGAGTATGAGGAGTATCGGGAAGAAGAAGGCAAAGAACGCTCCTGTCTTCGACCTGAGGTACCCTATCCCGAAGTACTTGATGTCGGCCGCGATCCTGCTCATGGGCTCAGCACCCCCTCGTCCATCTTCGCCCCGACAAGGTTGAGGAAGACATCCTCGAGCGATTGCCTCCTCGTGTAGATGTCCTTCGCCTTCAGCTCGATTCCCGAGATCTTCTGGAAGATGACCCGCATCTCGACCGGGTCCTTCACGGGGACGAGGACATCCCCGTTCTCCACGGTCGCCTCGATGCCCCTCCTCTTGATCTCCTTGAGGGCCTCCTCGCCGGCCCCGGTTATGACGATGACCGTCATCTTGCCGTACTTCGTGATCAGTTCCTGGGGGCTCCCTCTCGCGACTATCTTCCCCTTGTTCATGATGGCCACATCGTCCGCGAGCTTCTCGGCCTCGTCGAGGTAGTGCGTCGTAAGGAACACGGTCGTGCCCTTGGCCCTGATTTCCTCGATGAGCTTCCAGAGGTCCCGCCTTGCCTTGGGGTCGAGGCCGGTCGTGGGCTCATCCAGGAACAGGACTTCCGGCTCGTTGATCAGCGAGAGTGCGATCCCGAGCTTCCTCTTCTCCCCGCCCGAGAGCTTCCGGGATATGACGGACTTCCTCTCGGACAGGCCGACCTGAGCGAGGAGCGAATTCACCCGGCTCGCGGTGGCCTTCATGTCGTACAGGCCAGCCCAGTACTGGACCGCCTCGTTCGGCTTGAGGTTGTCGAAGGGCTCGAAGTTCTGCGGAAGGATGCCCACCTTGTCCCTCAGCTTGGAGTAGTCCCTCGTGACATCGACATCGAAGATGGTCGCCTTGCCCGACGTCGGGTTCCGCAGGCCTTCGAGGATCTCGACAGTGGTCGTCTTCCCCGCACCGTTGGGACCGAGCATCGAGAATATCCTCCCGGCCTTGATCTGGAACGTGATGTCGTCGACCGCCTTGACGTTAGGCGGGTAGTGCTTGGACAGACCTTGGACGTCTATCAGGACGTTGGGCATCGCACATCACTCGGCCGGGAATGTCGCACGGACTAGAATAACCTAACCGTGGGGCCGCTGGCCGTTGACTCATCCCGCTACTTCGTGGCCGCCTTCGCCTCGGCCTCCTCCGGCATGACGCCGAGGAGCTTGGCGAGCGCCACCGTGAAATCCTCCAGCTTCACGTCGACCATCTGAGGCTCGACTGGCACCTTGTCCTGAATCGCGCACTTCATGTGTATCTGGCACTTGGGGCAGAACATGAGCAGCCTGTCCGCCCCGACCTTCTTCGCCTCGACCACCCTGTCGATCTGTATCTTCTTCGCAGTGGCGTTGCAGTTCGACCACGCGCTCACGCCGCAGCATACAGCCTTGTCGCGCGTGTTCTCCATCTCGACGAACCTCGCGCCCGAGAAGGCCTTCGCGAGCTCCCTCGGGGAGTCGTAGATGCCCGAGTGTCTCCCCATGCGGCACGAGTCGTGGTAGCTGAACGTATGGGCCTGGCGCTTAGTGTTCTCGAACGACAGCGCCCCTGAGGCTGCGAGCTCCTTGATGTAGTCCGACATGTGGACGAGCTCGAAGGGGAGGTCCCCCGCGAGGTCCTGGTAGTCCATCTTGAATGTCCTGTAGCATTCTGGGCATGTGAATACGACCTTCTTCGCGCCCGACTTCTTGATGAGCTCTACGTTGCGCTCCATGAGCTTCTCGAAGTC
>JAJYIS010000060.1 GCA_021789945.1 Thermoplasmata archaeon
TCGATGTCGTGGGTGATGACCATGACGGCGCATCCTCTGGCCTTCTCCTCGGCCAGGATCTGAGACAGGATGTCCACACCCTTCTGGTCGAGCGACGAGAAGGGCTCGTCGAGGAGGAGCACCTTCGGGGAATGCACGATGGCCCTGGCTATGGCGAGCCTCTGTCGCATGCCCTTCGAGAAGATGGCCGCGCGGTCATTCATGCGATGGGAGAGCCCGACCCTGGCAAGCAGCCTCTTCCCGTGCTCCGCGAATTCGGCGGCCGGCCTGCCGTTCATGAGCCAGTAGAACCTGAGGTTCTCGAGCGCGCTCAGATCGTCGTATGTGTACGACGAATGTCCCAGCACCCCGATCGCCTTGCGAGCAGCGACGGGGTCGTCGTGCACGTCGATCCCGTCCAGCGCCACCGAGCCGGATGACGGCTCGGTCAGGGTCGACAGTATCCGGAGGAGGGTCGTCTTCCCCGAGCCGTTGGGCCCCATGAGCGCGACTATCTCGCCGTCGGCGATTCTAAGGTCGACGCCTTTGAGGACGGCCCGGCGGCCGAAATGCTTCCCCACGCCCCTTGCCTCGATCAGGTGTTTACTCCCCCGCTGGACGCACTTGATTGGGATGCCGATATTTCATATCTTCCTATTAACGGACGGGCCGGTCCAGTATCCGGCAGATGATGGCTCCCGCTCCTTCCGTCAAAATGAAAAAAGGGGTAAGAAGGGAAGAGTTCTCACTCTTCCTTGTTCTCGGGTTCCTTAGGCTCTTCGCCCTTTCGCCTGCGCATCATCACCGCCGCAGCGACTATGACTATCGCCGCGATGAGGATGATTATGCCAGCCAAGAGCTCGGTGGACAAACCGGCCGACTTCGCCTGCAGGGTCACCGCAGTCCCGGACACCGTGTTCGTTATCTCGTTGCCGTTCGTGTCGACGGCTGTCACGTAGACATAGTACGTGCCAGCTTTCTGGTTCTCGAGAGTGTAGTTCACAGTGGCCTTGTCGGTGAGCTCAACGACCGACGTGCTCGACGTTATGTTGGTCGCGGAACTCGTCAGGACATAGATCCTGTACTTCGCGAAGTCTGTGGCTGTAGTGGCAGTCCAGGTTATCACGATCTTGTCCGACCCAGACGCGGTCACCGTGATGCCGGTGATCTTGTCCGGAGGAGTCAGGTTGGCAATCACCGAGTTCGCCTTCGCAAGCGAATCGTTCAACAGGGCCGATGTGAGGCCCGGGTTGTGGTTGCCGCTGCTCAAGTCGTTCGAGACGACATCGTGGTCATAGACCGAGATATTGTACTGCCCGCGGTAGGTGTTCAGGACGTCGCTCCTGTTGCCCGCCATCTGCTTCACCAGCGATCCTGCCTGGTTGACGAGAGGTGTAACCACCGTAAGATTCTCGTTGGTCCTGGCAGCGATCATGTCGATGTATGCCTGAGCCGACGCATTGTCAGGGAACTGATCAGTGCTGTGGCAGCTCACGCATGCGGCCGTGTTCGGCATGAAGGTGTGGTTCGGCAGTCCAGCGTTGTTCGTGGCCATGTGGCAATCCGCGCACGGAACAGACGGCATGAAGTCGATGGTCGGTATGCCAACGACTATGCCCGCGGTTCCATTCCTGACCTCAGCCTGTGGGTGATGGACGGCTTTGCCAGGTGCTGCACCCTGCTGGTTGTGGCACCTCTGGCACAACTGGTCCACCGGCACCCTCAGCTGCGCGTAGCCGGATCCGGGGCCGTGCGGGTCGTGGCAAACTGGGCAGGAGATCTCGAGCGTCAGCGGGGCGTCCTCGCCGGCTGACCTCAGCGTGGTTCTGGTCGTGTTCGTCTCGAGCATCTGTATCTCGTTCCAGGCGTCATGACAGTTCGAACATGACGGGTTCGAGCCAACGGCCGCCTGGATGGCGGCGCTGGTGTTGTGCCCAGATAGCTGCCACTCGTCGTATGTCGGGTGGTGCGTCGAGCTGATGTTACCACCCGCGTTGTGGCAGGAGCCGCACAGGCTGGAGCTCAGTATCATCGTTATGTTCTCCTGCCTGGAGGCCGGATCCGTCGCGTTTATGTGGTTGCTTGCTGGCCCATGGCACGTCTGGCATGTGACATTCTGCAGGTAGGTCGGCAGGTTGGTCGTCACGTTCAGGCCGGTGGTCGGGAAGATCGATGGCTGCCCGGCTCCAGCCGAGTGACACGGCTTGCAGCTGTTGGACGCGTGGCCGCTGCTCATAAGGGCAGGCCACGCAACGGCATGCGGCGTCTGCATCCAACCGTTGTATTCAGTCGAGTGGCACAGGGAGCAATTGTAGGACGGGTCCGTCGTATTGACGTACGTCGCCCCAGCCTGTATGCCGCCGGCCACCCTGGCCCCATCTGCGGACTTGTCCACATGGACGTTCGGCAACTGAAGCATAACAAAAAAGACGACACCCAGCGCGCATAAGCCAAGGGCTAAAGCGAGCTTCCATGTCTTTATGCTCAGTCCCTCCTTACTAATTCCTCGAGGCTATCCTCGTAAGGAACAATCGTGAAATCTATTACGCCGTTATATACTTGCCTGTTTTGTAATTGTTCGATGGCTTCTATTCGTCACGAAAGTTGCGACATTCGAGGATTTTTCGAGACTCGTGTCGCATCTCAGCAGTGCTTAGTCGACAACTCGATGGGCCTATCACCGCCTTCTCAGGGAAAGAATAATAACACCGTGACGATGTTGCCGGAAATCTAGTGCATCGAACAGGGAGACTTGGGGTGTGAGTTTGTTGAGAAGGGGGTATGTTCTCCTAGCGATTGTGAGCGTTCTCGCAGCGATAGTCGTAGTGGCACCGAACATGACAGCGTACAGCGGCGGAGTCACGGACTCTAACGAGGAATATGGATGCAGCACGAACTGCCACACAGTCGTCAGCACTTCCACGATAGCCATGTCCGCGTCGACGACGACGCCAGCGACTGGCGGCGACGTCACCGTGACGGTCGAAGTGACCGGCGGCGAGGCGTCAAACACGCCTCTGGGGATCATGGTGATATCGGCGCTCACGCAGACCGGCAGCCTACCCCAGGATGCGGGTTGGACGATCGTGACTGACCCATCGGGATCCACGGCCTTCAACTACCACGAGGACAAGTCGTACACTGGGTCGGTCTCCATGACCTGGTCCCTAAAGGCGCCGACAACCGCAGGAGTATACACGTTGTATGCGAGGGAGATACACGGGAACGGCAACACGTACTCGCACGACTACTCCGCCGGGATAGCCTTCATCGTCGGCAGCGGCACCCCGAGTGTGCTCACGGTCTACATCACATCTCCAGCTGCCGGCTCGCAGGTCTCAGGGACGATCAGCGTCGCCGCGAGCCTGTTGCCTTCCACCGGCATCTCCTATGCCACCCTTAGCGTCGACGGCCGTGTGGTGGACAACACCAGCTCAGCTCCGTTCGCATGGAATCTCGACACGGCGCAGTTCTCAGACGGACCGCATGTGATACAGGTCACTGCCGTGAACGACACTGGCGCAATCGGGACCAAGGATATCGCGATCAACATAGACAACACCGCGGCCGAGGAGGCCTTGCTGAACTGGGTATGGACCATGGCGGCGGGCGTGCTGCTCATAGTCGCTGTGGTGTCGCTGGCGGCGATATCCGCGCTGATGATCCGCAGGCGCGTGATGAAGGGGAAGGTGGAATAGATGGTGACGATGGCGGCGCTTCACTCGCTCACAGCAGAGATGCACTCTGGGTTCCTGACATTGGCGTTCGCGTGCATCATGATTGTGTTCGTTTCGCAGATTGTCGTTCGGCTCAAGAACCGGATGCCCGCGAGGTTCGTCCGTTGGGCGATCGTGGCCAGAGGATACGCAGAGCCAGCGGGATATGTCGCGGCAGTGGCCGGACTGCTCGGGCTCCTCTTGTCCGCCTGGACGGGCATGTACGCATGGCCGATGAGCAAGCTGCTGGAATCGGGCGTGGTCAGGAACAAGATACTCTTCACGGTCTACGCCACGGCGCTGTGGACGATCGTCGTCTTCATGAGGACAAGGTTCGGAAGGGGCCTCTGGTCGTGCCCGCCGATGATGACTGTCTACGCGGGCACTGCGTTCGTAGCATTTGGGTTCGTCGGGATGGCGGGGTCGCTCGGGGCGCACATAACGCAGGGAGGGAGCGCGCTCGACTTCCTGTGGAACTTTGTCGGGTTCAGGGTCGCTTCGACGGTTGAGCTCGGGCCCCAGCTCGCAGCCGCGATCGCACTGATCAGCGCTATCCTGTTCGTGGTGACGCTCCGGATCGCCAGCAAGTACGACCTGTTCTCCATGAAGCTCGCGCCGGAGACCTGCCAGAAGATATTCAAGTGGGACGAGCCCAAGATGCATGAGCCGACCGCCGGCGCCAAGAGTTGAGATGAGCCTGGAAGGGTGAAGACATGGGCGAGAACGAGCAGGGCGAGGACGACCTCGACATCAGGAACGACCTATGGGTCAAGGAGAACTACATCGGGCTGTGCGATGAGTTCCCGAACCAGTGGATAGCCGTCATGGACCAGGATGTCATAGCATCGGGGATCACCAAGCGCCGTGTCGAGGCCAAGGCCGAGGAGGTCGCGAAGGGCCGGCGGTTCTCGCTCTACTTCATGGAGCCGACCGCACTTCCCCCGTGACCGTTGATTACCTCGGGGTTCTGTTGCATCAGCTGGTGGTGACTCTCAGGTCACTCCCTTGACGCAACTCGTTCCATTCGGCTCCGACCGTGCGGCCATCGCTGGCTCGTATAGGATCATCATCACGTCATGCTGGAACGCGCCGGGGTTGAACCGTAAACCCCCTGCCACTCCCAATCTCTTGGAGGCGGCTGTTCGCGGCAGGTCGATCATGGCAGCACCCATGTGCCGACCCTGCTGGCCCTCGAGCACCTCGCCCATTCGGGAATGATTTCTCCCACATGTCGGGCGAGCACTGCCGCACGTGTTGGAACAGGTCTTTGTGACATCTGTTCTCTTTGATCCGGCCAGCATCGGACCTGAGACCGTGAAGGTGGTTCAAGCCCGTATCGACCACATGCAGTCTGCGAAGACCGCAACGACACCCGCTGAAGGTCATCACCCGATTTGTTACAGAACCTTACCTCGGAAAGCTATTTAACGACGCACCATTACCGGGTGACCGTGCCGAACCTGAACGTCGCCGTGCTAGGCGCCCCAGACTACTCGAGGGGGTTGGGCAAGAAATCGACCACGTCGGACGTGACGTTCTACGACCTCAAGCAGGGTGATGCCACGGTCTCCATGGTCGAGCCGACCAAGTACCCTGAGAAGCTCGCCTCGCTGTTCTTCGCCACGTCGTTGGCCGACGTCGCGGTAGTCGTGGTCGACCAGATAGGCGCGGCGCTCGGAGAGACGATCGTCATGCTCGACTGCCTCGGGGTGAAGCGCGGCTACCTCGTACTGAGGAACTTCATCACGGAGGAGCAGGTCGCGCCTCTGACCACGGGGACGGCCCTCGAGGGATACAAGGTCGCCGAAGACGACCCCAGGCGCCTGCGGGAGGAGCTCATGGCAGCCGCGAAAGGCTCGCCGAGCGAGAACCGCGGGGATTCCGACAAGGTGGGATCCGTCTCAGTGGACCACTACTTCGACGTGAAGGGCGTGGGGACGGTCGTACTCGGGACCGTCGTCGATGGCGTCATCAGGAAGCACGGCCAGGTCAAGGCGCTTCCTCGCGGGGACGCCGCCGAGATCCGGTCGATACAGAAGCACGACGACGACTTCGAGACAGCGTCGAGGAGAGACCGCGTGGGCCTGGCCCTAAAAGGAGTGTCGGTCGACGCCCTGGACAGAGGGACCGTCATCTCGGACGATCCCGGACTAGTCTGCAGGCACGACTTCTCCGGGCAGGCGCACCTTGTCAGATACTGGCAGAGCCCGGTGACCGAGGGCATGGTTGTCCACCTCGGGCACTGGATGCAGTTCGAGCCGGCGAGGGTCGAGGCCATCGACGCGGCCGGCGACTGGCGCAACCCGAAGCTGAGCCTCAAGCTCCAGAAGGACCTCGTCTACAGGAAGGGGGCCAAGGCGGTCATCACGCATCTCGAGGGCGTGAAGCTGAGGGTCATGGGCGTTCTCGATCTGGACTGACGCTCCGCCTGCGCTCGAGTTCAGCCCTACGGACCATATATCCTACAAGAAGAAACCCACGATGATCAGGACTTGTCCGCAGTAGCATTGCGTGAACGCGAAGGACACAGCATCGACGGCGACCGGCAGCATCTACCAGTCCTCGGGAACATGAGGCCGCGTGGAGCAAGTTTCAAAAGTCTACACCGCGATATTATCCCCGAAGGAAATGGATGACGTAGATCGCAAGATGCAACTCCTCTTGGGTGGGGAGCCGAGGATCCAATACCGAGACCTTGCGAGGCGGCTCGGGATTTCCAGGCAGGCGGTTCACCACCGGATGCAGGCCCTGACGGAGAGCGGGGTCATCAAGAGTGCTCGCGCGAGCATCTCGATCTCATATCTTGATGCCGTGCCAGTCTGCGTGTTCGGAAGGTCCGGCAGCGCGTTCGTCGACCGGACCCTTGACCGACTGGGAGAGAGCGAGTTCACGCACAGGGTGGTCGTCGCGGGAGGGAACTACCTTTACGTGGTCGGCGTGCTCAGGGAGATCACAGAGCTAGGCAGCTACGTCGAGTTCGTGAAGCGAACCGCGGAGATGCCCGAGCCGACTGTGGGCATCTACTGCCTGGATGACGCCCTGACACCCAGGTATTCCGTCGACGGATCGGGGAGGAAGGAGAAAACCTACAGGGAGCTCTCCCAGCTCGACCTGAGAATCATCGCCACGCTGAGGGATGATGCGCGCAAGCCGGTTACGGGCGTCGCGCGGGCGCTGAAAATCTCGCCCAAGACGGTCAGAAGGCATCTGGATGCGATGTTGTCCGATGGATCGATGGAGATGTCTGTGCCCATGGATCTCGGCCTGGCCGGGGACATGCTGTTCGTTATGAACATCACCCTCAAGGACGGCGCCGACAAGTTGGAGGTGGGCAAGAGGCTCCTTTCGAGATACGGCTTCGGGGACGCGTATATCAGGACCTATCTCAATCTCCCGAACCACCTGGCATGGGTCTTATGGTCGGATGACATGGGTGAAATGCGCAGGGCTGTCGAAGAGATGGGCCAGGACCCGGTCGTCGAGTCCTTGATGCTCAATTTCGTCTACCAGGAACGCCTGTACAAAACCTGGAAGGACAAGCTCGCCGAGGACCGAGCGCGTCCTCCGAGGAGGACGAGCGGGCCGAAGAGCGTCCGGCGATGACCGCATCCCGGCCCCTTGCCTCGCCCATGTCTGTTCTGTCAATTCCGACCTTGACGCGAATGGAAGTCAACTGAGACGTCGCTGCGGTTCCGGAAATCGCTCCGTTGACACATGGATTTGAACGCGCTCCCGCCTACGCTGAATTCGAGAGGAAGCCTCGGTGGTCGTTCGAGGAGGGGGTGAGATTAGGAGAAGGACCGCGATAGCTCTTGCGATGTCTAGCACGATTGCGCTGATGATGCTCGCCCAGCCAGCTGCTGCAGCGACGATCACCTATGCCGTGGAGGACCCCCTGGGGGATCTGGGCTTCGGAATCGACCCGAAGACTGGAGGGGTCATGCAGACCTGGGGTGACAACACGCCGGTGGTCAAAGCAGGGTTCCTGGACATGGCACTGACATGGTTGTCACAGAAGGGCAAGACATACACCTTCGGGATGGAAATGGGCGCAGCGCTTCCGGAGGCGGGAAGCCCGTTGCCCGGAGGGATGAAGGTCGTCGAGTGGGCGGTTTGGATTGATCCATCGGCTTTCAACATCATCATCGATCCGTGCGTGCCGCTGTACTTGATCGCCCTGAGATACGATGGCTCGGGCTACGAAGCATTCCTACTGGATTATGCGACGATGGAGAAGACGCCAATCGGATTCTCCATCGACGGCGCGAAGCTGCAGCTGCAGTTCACAGCCGCTGACATCGGCAATCTGGTGATCCAGTGGTGGTCACCGTTGGTGCGAGAATGGACCGGCCCGGTGGGAACATCGGGATACTGGTTCGTCGACGCAGTGAACCTGCCGCTCGTGGACGGGTACGCGTACATCGACCTCCCGTGGCCTCCAGCTTGACCTGGATTCGGCCTAGCGGCTGCAAACCTCTTTGATCTTATTCCACACGATTTCTCACGGTTCTCGAGCGGGCCAGCGGTTGTCGAAAGAGACTCCCAGCCAGCATGCCTGAATGAGAGCCCGAAAAATGGGGAGGCGCCCTTGAAACATGACTCATTCTTCTCATCGCTTGCTTTCCCCGCTCGAAAACAGAAGGAGCAGGGCCGCCTGTAAGGAATGAACTAAATATGGCGGCATGTCTCTCCCGTTTTCCACAAGAAAGGGCCAGTCAATGATAGACACCGAAGGTTTGACGAAGAAGTTCGGCGAGCTGACCGCGGTCGATCGGCTTACAATCCACGTGGACGAAGGGGAGATATTCGGGCTCCTGGGTCCGAACGGAGCCGGCAAGACGACCACTGTCAGGATGCTCTGCAGCCTCATATCCAAGACTGGCGGGAGCGCTAGAGTCGCGGGATATGATGTGGGGAACCAGGCCGATTCACTCAAGATCAGGGGGCTGATCGGATTCGTCCCCGACAATGTCGGCCTCTATGAGGCCCTCACGGCATACGACAACCTCGACTTCTACGGTAAGCTTCACAGCACCCCTGAGGCACGAAGGAAGGAGAACATCGAACGCTTCCTGAAGATGCTCGGGTTGTGGGAAAAGAAGGACGACGATGTCAGCACGTTCTCGAAAGGCATGAAGCAGAAGCTCGCGCTCGCCCGCGCTCTCATCCACGACCCCAAAGTGCTTTTCCTTGACGAGCCCACCGCGAACCTCGACCCTGAGGCGGCGAAGACGGTAAGGGACTTCATTCTCGAGCTGAAGGGCGAGGGGAGGACCATCTTCCTGAACACTCACAACCTCGACGAGGCTCAGAGGATCTGCGACAGGATCGGGATACTGAACACGAGCCTGAGGGCCCTAGGCACACCCGAGGAGCTCGAGCGGACGGTCAAAGGAAGAGCGACCGTGGTCCAGCTGGAGCAGGTCACCGAGCCGATACTAGATGCTCTTCACGGGCTCAGCCTAGGAGAGGTCTCCGTTGAACGAAACAAAGTGACAATAAGCCTGGCGGACCCGGAGAAGCAGAACGCCACCGTGATGGACGCCATATTCCGCGCCGGTGGACGGGTCCGATCCGTGAACGTCGTGGGATCCACCTTGGAGGAAGCATATCTCAAGCTCGTCAGAGAGAAGGAAGAGAAATGAGGCTATCGATATCGTGGATAGTGGCATCAAAGGACTTCAAGACGTTCAGGAGGAAGAGGAACCTGATGTATTCGATCTTCATTCTCCCTGTCCTAGTCTCGGCTCTGCTCCCAGCAGTGACCAATCTGATGGTTCAACGCGCGAGCGACCACTCGGCCGCGCTTACCAGACTGACGTTGATCCTGCCAGCTTTCACCTTCTTCTACATGATCCTCGCGGGGGTGATTCCTGCGGCCATCGCCTCGTACACGATCGTCGGGGAGAAGGTGGAAAGGACATTGGAGCCTCTGCTGGCAACACCCACGACCGACAGCGAGATCTTGTTCGGGAAGGGGATATCTGCATTTGTTCCGTCCGTCAGCGCGGTTCTCGCGGGGTCCGTCATATTCATGGTCCTGACCGACCTCATAACCCACGGAACGTTAGGATACTATTACTTCCCCAACTGGAACGCTGCGATAATTTTCCTGCTCGCGGTCCCTCTCACGGTGATAATGAGCGTCGAATGGAACGTGATAGTCTCCGCGAGAGCCACCGACGTCCGTGTCGCGCAGCAGATCGGGATGCTGGTTATAGCTCCCTTGGCGGGGATATACGTCCTCGGTGAGATCAACATGGTGAATCTCAGTGATGCAGGAAACCTTCTGATCGTAGCTGCCGTCATTCTGTTGGTGGATGTTCTTCTATTCTCCCTCACCAGAGCCACCTTCCGGAGGGAAGAGATCCTGACGAAATGGAAGTAGACGACACAACGCGAGAGAGGGACGGACAGGCAGGGCAGTAAGCGACTGGCCCGTGATGCGGTGAATATCCGGCCCATGAAACTGAGGCTCATCTTGACGGGGTGCATTCTCTCGGCTCCGGGAGTCACCCTCATGGCCACACGAAGGGTTTCAGCTGCGTCCACTGGGCTGCTCGCCCTAGGGGTGGCGCTCCTGGCGATTGGACTAGTTGTCAAGAACAAATAGGCGCGGGCTCGGTGATGTTCAGACTTCTGGAATCAGCAGGATGCTGACGATGGAGTCATAGATCCCGTGAGAGAGCACAAAAGGCCCCTTTCCTTTTCGCGCCTCCCCTTCGTACGAATTCGAACATGACCACAAGACCTCCTCGGGAGTCCGCCGATGATCCCCTTGAGAAAGCGCTTTGTATGACGTCGAGCGATTAGACTCCGTCTCCAAGGTTCGAGGAGAGGAGGAGATGGGCGAAATGGATGATATCGACCGGAACCTGATGATTTTCATCACAAGAGATCCCAGAGCGTCCTACCAGGAACTTGCCAAGAGGCTCGGAATCTCCAGGCAGGCCGTCCAGCGCCGAATGCAGTCCTTTATCTATGTCTTTTCGGACGCGCTACGGAATGGAGCCTCGTACGGGTAGGACAACGGTTAATATTCGATAATTCACTACTCCGCCGAGTGTACCATGGGGGACAGCGTCAAGAAGCGCAAACCAGCAGCCATTGTTGTGATGATCGTCCTGCAAGCCATACTTGCGTTCCTAGGTTTCTTCAGCGGATTCAGTTTCATCACTGATCCGTCTGGAGGGAGCCACGGCATGGACACGACCATTCTCGAAAATAATACTCCGATCGGGGACTTCATGCTGGTAGGCGTCTTCTTCGTCCTGGCCTACGGTCTTCTGCCTGTAGCTGCCATCATCGGCCTCTGGAGACTACCGAGGGCGCGATGGACTGACGCCTTCAACAAGTGGACCAAACAGAACTGGGCCTGGTCGGCAACGATGGCCACGGGTGTGATCTTGGTTGTGTGGATAGCGGTAGAGGTTGCGATGATAGGCTCCCCGGCGGGATTCCCACGGTTCCTGCAGGTAACAATGGCCCTTCTCGGGTTCGTCTTCATTGGGCTGTGCATGATCCCGGGAGTGCGCGCGTACACAAAACTCGCGAGCTGAGGGGACGATCTCAATGAGCGCAACACAGAAATGGAACAGAGCTTTTGGCTTATCTCTGATAGCGGGCACCCTCATACTGACAAATGCGGTCGCTGTTGCAGCGGCGGCGACCTGGGCGCCTGGATTGTTCCCCACGCTTCCAGGATCGTCAGGCAATGACACAACAATGCTCTACAACGTTGCATTGATTGGGTTGATATGTGGGGCCTTGGTCACGCTCGGAGCGACGATGCTGCGCAGTAAGCCTGCGCACAGGAGAGCTTGGGGCGCCATGATAGTGGTGTGTTCAATACCGAGCGTCGTCACTGGTGGAGGATTCATCATGGGTTTCATCATAGGCATAATCGGCGGAGCACTGGCACTCACGCGGAAATCCACTAGCTGATTGGTGATGGCTATGCGTAGGTGCGGGCCCGGTGGGATTTGAACCCACGTCGT
>JAJYIS010000061.1 GCA_021789945.1 Thermoplasmata archaeon
ATCTGGAGTCTTGACTACCACCATCAATGGGTTGGACTGGATCACTTACATGATGGAGGTTTTGTACAACTCGTACTCGCCCGCGCCGTTGTACGCGGCTGGCTGGGCGCCCGACATCTTCGACCCAGACAACTATGCGACCGCTTTGCTCGACAGCGTGTACGGAGCTTATCCTTGGGCCTCGGGCTACAACAATACCGCCATCGATTCGGCAGTCCGACTGGCGGCCAAGGAGCTCAACGAGACGAAGAGGACGCAGATGTACATGGACATCGTCGGGATGGTCCACGACGACGTGCCGTACCTCTGGCTCACTCAGCAGGGCAGCTTCAACGTGTTCCGGTCGTGGGTGAACGGCTACGTCTTCAACACGATGCACTACGACCTGATCTACTCTCAGCTGTCCAAGACGAACACTCCTCCGATCGCGTCATTCAGCGTGCTGCCGGCATCGGGAGACCAGACCACGGTGTTCACCTTCGACGCCTGGGGGTCGGCGGACTCGACAGACGCCAAGAGCGCATTGCTGGTCAGGTGGGACTGGGAGAACGACGGCGTCTGGGACACCGCATGGTCATCGGACAAGGTCGTGACGCACCAGTTCCCGGCCGAGGGCACCTACACGGTCGCGGTGGAAGTGAACGACACCGGAGGATTAACGAGCTCGACGACGCGGACGGTCACGGTGCTCCCCGCCATACCGGAGTTCGGGTCTATCGTCATGCCCGTCCTGATCATCGCGTCCGTGGTGGTCATCGCGAGAACGCTCACCGGCAGGAAGGGACGTCCGAAGGTCGGCTAGTGCTCGTGGTGATGGTGCTCGGGCTCGAAGTTCGCAGGCTGCAGCCTGCCGAAGGCGGACGCCATGGCCTCAGAGAGCGTCGGATGTATTATCTGCGCCCTCGCGAGCGGAGCGTATGTCTGCGACTCCGAACTCATCATGTTCACGACCTGCTGGACCAGGTTGGAGGCCTGCGGCCCGACGACGGTCGCGCCGAGTATCCTCCTGGTGGGGTACTCGACGATGACCTTGACGAAGGCCTCCTCGTCGCCGTACGCGAACCCCATCGCTGTGTCATGGTACCTCGACACCCCGACCATGACCTTCCTCTGTGACTTGGCCTCCTCCTCGGTCATCCCGACCTGGCCAACCTGCGGGTCCGTGAACACCGCATGGGGCACCGCGTGCAGGTCGATGCCAACCTTCTGCTGGCCGAACAGGTTGTTGCGTACAATCGACGCCTCGTAATTCGCCGTATGGCGGTACATGTTCCTGCCGAGGGCGTCCCCGAAGGAGTAGATGTTCGGCTTCGAGGTCTCGAGGTACTGGTTCGTCATCACCCAGCCGTTCTGGTCCGTCTTGACGCCCGTATTCTCGGGCCTGAGCCAGTCCGAGTTCGAGCGCACGCCAGTCGCCACCAGCAGGTGCTCGGCCTCGACCGTCCTCTCGTCCTTCTCTGCGGGGTCCTTGAATGTGACCGCGGTCCGGCCGCCACTCGCCTCGACCTTCTTCGTGTCCGTCCCCGTGTGCACCTCCACATGCTCCGAGAGGCGCTTCTTCACGAGCAGGCTGGTCTCCGGCTCCTCGTGCGGGAGGAGCACGGGGTTCCTGCCTATGAGCGTGACCTTGGTGCCGATGGCCGAGAAGAAGTGCGCGAACTCGCATCCGATGTACCCGCCGCCGAGTATCACGATGCTCTCCGGCTTCTGTTCGATGTCGAACACTGTCCGATATGTGTGGAACTTGACCTTGTCCAGGCCGGGAATGGGTGGGACCTGGGCCCTCGCACCGGAGGCGATGACGATCTTCGGGGCCTTGATGGTCTCGGTCCCGACCTGCATCGTGTAGTCGGAGACGAAGCTGCCGATGAGAGGGTAGAGGGCGAGCCCCGGGGTCTGCTTGATGCCATCCTCCATCTCGTGCCTGCCGGAGAGCACGATGTCCCACATGCGCCTCTTGATGAGGGCGTAGTCCACGCCCTCAAGTCGCAGGTTGACGCCTATCCTGGCGGCATCCTGGGCCTCGCGGATGACATCGGCGGCGTGCACGAGGACCTTGGACGGTATGCAGCCTCGGTTCAGGCAGGTCCCGCCAATCGGCCCCTCTTCGACGATCGCCACCTTGAGCCCCTGCCCAAGGGCCGCGTCGACGACGTTCATGCCTGCGCCCGAGCCGATCACAATGAGCCCGTACTCCTTCATCAGAAGCCCTCGGACTCGAATGGGCTGATGCTAGAATAATCTTCAGGCGAAATCAGGGAAAAGCTCTAGATTACGGACGCCATCTCACACATCACCGAGAGGAGAACGGCCTTGGACCCGAATGCAGTCCTCGTCCACAGCTTCAAGATAGATACCGAGCTCTCCCACGAGCAGCTGCTGTCATTCCCCAGGTTCGTCCGCGAGCGGATGGCGTTCGGGCAGCTGCCTGGAGTGCGGATGGGGCAGATGGAGTCCTTCGCCAGCCAGAGGGGGCACTACCTGGAGTTCCTCGCAGGCCCCGACAGGGGCATGTTCCTCTCGACCGTGAGGATGTACCTTGAGCGCCCGATAGTCATCGAGATTTGGTCGACGCAGGGTGCGAACGAGGAGTTCGCGAAGCAGCTCGATAACGTCCTCCTGATGGCAATCCAGTTCTTCGAGGAGGAGGCCAGGAAGTCGACATTGTACGTGGCCTTCATGCCCGGGAGCCCCCAGACAGCCAAAGTGAGGCTGAAGAAGCCGGCGTCGAGGGTGCTCTTCGGGGGGAACATGATCAACCTCTTCCTGCTGTCGATCCTCATCGGGATACCGATCATCCTAGTCTTCGAGAGCCTGGGGCTGTACAACTACGCCCCCCTGTTCTTCCTCGCCCTGATGATGGGCATGGTCCTGCTCATGGGGAGGCTCACGTCCTTCAGGAGTCCATGGAAGGTCACGAAGAGCTCGAGGGAGGTGGTCATCCTCCATCATATGGTGCCCGAGGGCATGATGGACAGGTACAGGACGGAGTACGTCGACAAGATCCGGACAGCGAAGAAGAGGGTGTTCGACACCTTCGCGAGCAACCCCGCCCTGATGACCGAGGAGGCCGTCGCGCGGATCTTCACGGAGTCGGGCCTGCCAGCGGACAAGAGCACGTTCATGATCAAGCGGATCGACGTCTACGGAATAGTCGAGAAGGCGGCCGAGAAGTTCGGCCTGACCGTCCCGAACATCGTCATCACGCAGAACCCGGCCCCGAACGCAGCGGCTACCGGGTTCACGAAGAAGCTCGCGACCATGCTCATAACGATGGGGCTCCTCGTCCAGTTGGACGAGGAGGAGATCGAGCTGGTCGTCGGGCACGAGCTGAGCCACCTGAAGTCAGGAGACCCCATCGTGCTGTTCGGGCTGATCGCGGCCGAGTACCTCGGGAGGGTGTACATCTGGGGACTGTACCTCGGGGTGTTCATCTTCCCCTACCTGATCTTCATCTTCTGGGCCATATTCTTCTTCGGGAAGTTCCTTGAGAGCAGGGCAGACCTCGAGGCCGGGGTCATCCTGGGAAAGCCGAAGGTGATGGCGGAATCGCTCAAGAAGATCGGCTTCAGGAGACTCGTGCTCGAGGAGAGGTTCCTCGAGCCTGGAGTGAGCAGGTTCGGCGAGTGGATGCGGTTCGACCCCCACCCGCCGCTCTACTTCAGGATCGAGAGGCTGGAGAAACTGGACCTGAGCAATCCCCCGAAGCACACGTTCCTGAGCTCTGTGCGCGCGGTGACGAAGGGGTTCATCGACTCGGGCAAGGCCCCGTGAGCCGGCCTAGAAGGAGTGGATCCTGTCGCAGTCCTCGGTCCACTCGGAGAGCATGGCCATCGAGCCCTGCTCCACGCCCTTGAGGAGCCCGTCGGCCGAGAGCCCTCTGGACTTCGTGCAGGACCCGCATGCGGCGACGCGCCCGCCCTTCGCTATGACCCGCCCCAGCATCTCGTTGATGTTGTAGTACCCGGGCGGGGTCTCCTGCTTCGGCAGACCGCAGAACACGGCGTCCGCCATCAGGAATATCCGCACCTTGTCGTTCCTGGCCTGCAGCGCGATCGCGAGCCTCAGTGCGTTGTACGCCTTCTCCGTCCCGTACGGGGCGTCGTTGATCACTATCAGAACATCCTTGCCCATCGTATCGCCGGGGCCGTCAGACCCCTTGCTGCTGATATAGTTGCCGACGGCAGGCCCTCACAAGGACGCCAGCGCCCGAAGCCGTATGCCCATCATTTGATTAGGTCGTCCACTCATGTCATGGCAGGTGACAGTATGGGAAGGCTGGAGCTCCCGATGCCGGAGCTGGACAAGGGCTCGGGAAGCCTCGAGAAGGCGGCCAAGGACATGCAGGACCGCATCAGGGCCGCCGCGCCCGCGGCGCTCAGGCAGTCCATCATCGTGAAGGTCTACAGGGGCGAGAAGGGCACGGGCATGGCCATCGAGTACGATGACCGCGCCGAGAACCTGGTGTATGTCGCTCTGGAATATCCGCGCCCAGGGAGGAAGGAATAGCCTGCCGTCCGCTGCCGTCAGCGTCCTCAAGCTGATTAGACCGCAGTTCCTCGCCGCAGGGCTGGTCCTGACGGTCCTCGGGACCGCTGTCGCGGTCCATGACGGAATGTTCGACCTCTGGAGTGCAGTCGTGTTCCTCGCAGTGGTCTGGTCCCTGCAGATCATCGGCGCGACGGCGAACGAGTACGCCGACGTCGAGTCGGACCGGATAAACACCAACAGGACATGGTTCTCCGGCGGGAGCGGGATGATCGTCTCGGGGGCGGTCAAGAGGGACACCGCGATGGTCCTCGCGATCATGCTGAGCATGTTCGCGCTCATCGTCGGCCTCCTGATGTCCGTCTTCATGGAGGTCACCTACCTCGTCCCACTCCTTGTGGTGATCGGGATGGGGCTGGGGCTGTCGTACTCCATCAGGCCCCTCAGGCTGGTATACAGAGGCCTCGGGGAGCTGGCAATGGGGATCATGGTATCTGTGATGATCCCTGTGGGCGCATTCCTCGTCCAGGACGACAAGTTCGACGGCGCCGTCATCCTGGCGGCGATCCCGCTGTTCTTCCAGCTGCTCGGCCTGATGATGGTCGTGCAGCGCCCGGACTACGAGGCTGACAAGAGGACCGGCAAGCGGAACCTCGTCGTGATCCTTGGGAGGAGCATCTCGTGGCGGCTCGGAGTGATCATGCTGTTCATCGCGGCCGCGACCGCGTTCTACGGGGCGCTGTTCGGCCTGCCGGCGGTCCCCGCGTTCGTCGCCGGAATCTTCCTGGTGATCGAGGCCCTGTACATGATCCTGCTCGAGAGGCATCTTGGGTCCAAGGCCGTGGTCTTCTGGTCGATCGTGGTGTCGTGCGGGTTCTACGTCCTCGTGATATCGATCCTGGCCGCGGGGTTCCTTGTGCAATGATTGCGGCAAGGGCAATTCCTAGAATCATTTCTTCTTGTGGATCGGGCAGGTCATGCCCAGCCGGCAGTACCTGCACTTCTCCTCGGCCACGGGCGGTATGGCCTTGACCATCCTTCCGTACTTGCGCCTCGGCAAGGGATTCCCCCGCTCACCCCGAGCGCCGAGCTGATAGATAAAGCCCTACCGGGGGCTCACCTGGCCCGCGGGAGCATGATGTTGAAGATGCACCCCTTGGCGTAGTCGCCGGGGACTATGTCCGAGACCCACATGTTGCCCGAGTACCTCGATATGATGCTCCTGGCCGCCGCGAGGCCGATCCCGAATCCGCCCGTCAGCTCCGACTTGGAGGTCTTCGCCATCTTCAGCACCTCGGCCTTGAGGTCGTCCGGGATGGCCTTGCTCGGCTGCGCGACCCTTATCCACCAGAACTCGCGCTTCCTGTCCTTCCTGAGCTCTACGGACACGGAGAGCGTGGTCTTCTCCTGGCGGTCCGAGAGGGCCGTGCTGTAGAAGAGGTTGGTGAAGATGTCCTTGAGGAGGTCGTCCGCGTGCACAATCACGTCGGTCCCTGGGAAGAACATCTCGAACTCGACCTCCTTGCTCGCGGTGTTCTCCCGGACCTCCGCGACGGCATCGTCCATGGCCTTCCTGAGGTCCATCTTCCTGAACTTCATCTGGCCGGCCTCCCTCAGACGGGCCATCGTGCGGACCATGTGCACCAGCCTGAGGATGCTCTCTACCTGCATCGAGGTCTTGCTCACCGCGTTGGCGACCTCGGGGTCGAGGTCCGTCCGCTTGTTCAGCTCGGAGAAGTACGCGATGATCGGCGTGGTGAAATTCGCGATATCGTGCGTGAGCACGTCCATGCTGACCTCGATCTGGTCCCTCACGCGCGTGACCTCCTTGAACAGCCGGGCGTTCTGGAGGGCGACGGCGGCGTGGTTGGCGAACATCGTGGCTATCTCCAGGTCCTCCTGCGTGAAGGTCTCGGGCGGATACCTCGAGAGCTCTATCACCCCCAGGACGTCCTTCTGCCCGATCACGGGCACTGCGAGCATCCTGGTGTTTGTCTTGGGGGTCCCAGGTATGAGCGCTCCCCGAGGGTCGCCCTCGGTGTCCTGTATGATCTCGGCCAACTTGGTCTTCGTCACATACCCCGCGATGCCCATGTCCGCCGGGAAGTCCCTGTCCGCCATGATCTCGGTCGCGTAGGGGCCGGTCGCGTACACGGGGTTTCCCACGCGCTTGTCCCAGTCGTAGATGTAGAACGCGAGCTCCTGAGAAGGGATCAGCTCCTCGAGCTTGTTCGCGACGACCCTGTAGATCTCCTCCGACTCGATCTCCTGCTGGAGGACCGCGGCCGTCTCGACCAACGCCTTCTGTGCCCTCGACCTGATGCTGAGCTTGTTGAGCGTGTCGTGGTTCTCCTTCACGCGGACGATCTGCCTCACGAGCTCCTCGGCGACGCTGACCTCGTCAGGCGTGAGGACGCCCGGGCGCGCATTGTCGCCCAGGATCATCAGCCCGATCGCGCGGTCGGCCTGCACCATCGGGATGAGCACCGTGTGCTCGAAGCCGATCTGGCCTATAAGCCGCCTGCCGCTCTTCCCGCCATCAGGTCCCTCGTCCACGACGACCGACTTCGACTCGCTCAGGGCCTGCGCCGCAGGCGGGAACGCCTTGAGCTTGATCCTCGTCTGCTTGCTCAGAGTGACGCCCTTCGCCGAGCTCGCCTGGCACACGAGCTCGTTCGTGTGCTCGTCGAACGCGAACAGGGCTGCGAACTCCATGTCGAAGTACTCCATCGCGTTCAGGCAGAACCGGGTGAGGGTCTGCTCGTACGCGGGCTCCTCCCTGGGCCCGGAGAGCATCCACCTCGTGAGAGTCGCCTGCAGCTCCGAGTACTCCTCCAGCATGGCGACGGTGGCCTCGATGCTCTTGTCCACGATCGCGTCGACAGCGAGCTTCGCGGACGCTCTGGGAGTGGCCGGGATCTCCTTGAGGACCACCTGGTACATCACGTCCCTGAGCAGCGTCTGCCTCCGGATGAATGTGCTCAGGTTGAGCGACCGTGCGAGCTCGGACCTGATCGAGCTCTTGAGGAGCATCTGTGCGGCCTTGTCCCCTGACCTTTCCGAGCGGTCCAAGAGCACCTCCAAGAACTGCCTGAGGCGGTCTTCCCGCTCCTCGGTGGAGACATCGAACTCCGTGCCCCTGGCGAAGGTCGCGCGGGAGGACGCGGAAACCCAAGAATCGACCAGCTCCCCGACATTCGACCGGAGGGCCTCGATCATCGCCTTGTACTCCTTGGAGGCGTCTGCGGTGAGTGTGCGTTCGGTGGGCGTTAGGACCAACTCCAGCGCTCGGTCGGGGGACCTGCGAAGCCAATGGAGATTCTGAGATAAATCGCTTTTCCATCGGTAGTCAAGGTGTATACTGCGCGCCGGAGGCTTCAGCTGGCTGCCAGATATTCGGCTCAAGTTCTGGTGTCGCTCGATTACGCTTATATCAATGCACCAGATAGCAGTGCGTCGGAGTAGTGCATCGCGATGACTACGCAACACGCTTCTGTGAGGACACTGATTCTCACGGGGAAGCAGGTCAAGAAGCTCCTCGATATGAAGGATGTCCTCGGCGCCGTCGAGAACGCATTCAAGCACAAGGGCCTGGGAAAGGTGCAGATGCCACCGAAGGTCTACCTGTTCTATCAGAAGTTCAACGGCGATCTCCGGACGATGCCCTCGTATGTCGAGGACATGGACGTGTCGGCGGTCAAGATCGTCAATGTCCACCCGGACAACCCCAAGACGCACGGCATGAGGACGGTCATGGCCGTGCTGGTTCTCGTCAGCCCCCACACTGGCCAGCCGCTTGCGTTCATGGACGCCACGCACATCACGGACATGAGGACGGGCGGGGCGAGCGCGATTGCCTCAAAGTTCCTCGCACGGCCCGCGCCAAAGGTCCTCGGGATCATTGGAGCGGGGAACCAGGCGAGGACGCAGATGCTCGCGCTCATCACGCAGTTCGGGCATTTCGACGAAGTCAGGGTGTACGATATGTTCCCGGAGAAGACCAAGTCGCTTGTCCGGGAGTTCAGGAGACACTACAAGGAGCAGATCGGGAAGGTCAAGGCGGTCTCGGAAGCCAAGGCGGCGGTCGTGGACTCGGACATCGTCGTCACATGCACGTCCTCCAGACAGCCGATCGTGCACGATGAATGGGTCAAGCCGGGCACGCACTTCAACTGCATCGGCGCGGACGCGCCTGGCAAGCAGGAGATGGACCCGAAGATACTCAAGCGGGCATTCCTGGTGATCGACGACTGGGAGCAGGCGAGCCATTCCGGAGAGATAAACGTCCCGCTCTCGAAGAACGAGCTCACGAAGGAGGACGTGGATGCGGAGATCGGCCAAGTCGTTGCGGGCCTCAAGCCCGGAAGGAAGGACGACCAGGAGATCACGGTCTTCTGCTCGACCGGCCTAGCTGTCCAGGACTGCCTCACCGCGAAGCTCGCATACGACGCTGCCATCCAGCAGAAGATCGGCAGGTCGGTGCAGATAGTCCTCTGATAGCAAACCCGACCAGAAGAAGCCTCAGAGGCTTCTTCGCTCATCCATTCTTTTCAACTTGTCATTGGTCCAATGGTCTGCGCGTACCTGGCCTCGTACCTTCTTGGCAACAATACACCGAACACGTAGGAACCGGCCACACCAGAAGCGACAATAATCATCGCTAAGATGAGGCTCAGGTCCCGTCCGATCGGCTGAAGAGCCGCAAATGCGAGTGCCACGATCACTTCGCCGGATAGGTCCGTAATGCCTAGAATCCTCATTCTCTGGCGATACGCAGCAGGCTCCACGTGATCTCCTGACGAAGTCTCCATCTGGGGACAGATTGACATCATCGCAGACAAGCCTTAAGGACGTCACATCCGGCGGAGGAGGAGCGGCGAGGGTCTCTCCGGTTCCTCAGCCTCAACGTCATCTTTGCCCCTGTAGTATTTGAACCAGAGGACGACCATCAACATCGACATAGCCGCAAAGAACACGCCGAAGACAACCAGCTCTGTCCTCTTCTGAACGAACCCTGCGGCGAGGGATATCGCCGCCAAGAACGGCAGCATAAACAGCGCCATCATGAATCGGACGGACCCAATCTCGATGAGAGTCCTGTCGGCGACATCGATCGTATCACTGAAATGAGACCCTTCATTCCCGGGCTCGTAGATTTCAGATGGCCCGCGGGCGCGCACGGAATAGTCGACTGCCCCCCCGGTGATCCTCCCGCCGCATTGGCTGCAGTATCGAGAGCCTTCTGCCATCTCCGCCCTGCAGCCAGGACACTTCATCGAAGCCCACCGATGATTATCATGCCGCGGCAATGTGATAAATCCTCGCCCGGGGGTTCCCCTCAGACAAGGGCGAGTCTAGGCCGATAATCTTTTTATCAAGGCGAGGATAGGGAGACGATGATCTGCCTCGGCATCGAGGGAACAGCGCACACAGTCGGGGTCGGAATAGTCGACCAGGACTGCAAGGTCATGGCCAACCTCACCAAGATGATCGACGGCTCCAAGGGCGGCATCCACCCGCGGGAGGCAGCGAACCACCATGCTGAGAACGTCGTGCCGTTGATGCACGAGGCGGTCGCCAAGGCCGGCATCGCCTACGACGACATAGGCCTCGTCGCGTTCTCCCAGGGACCGGGGCTGGGGCCGTGCCTGAGGACGGTGGCTACTGCGGCGAGGGCACTTTCTCTCTCGCTCGGAGTCGACCTCGTCGGGGTGAACCACTGCGTCGCCCACCTCGAGATAGGGAGGAAGGTGACGGGCTGCACAGACCCCACACTGCTCTACGCGTCCGGCGGGAACACGCAGGTCATCGCATACGCCGGTGGGAGATACCGCGTGTTCGGCGAAACCCTCGATGTGGGCATCGGCAACATGCTGGACAAGTTCGGGAGGTCCGTGGGCCTGCCGTTCCCCTCAGGACCGCAGCTCGAAAGGCTGGCGAGGGAGGGCAAGGAGCTCATCGACCTGCCGTACAGTGTGAAGGGCATGGATGTAGCGTTCTCTGGGATCCTCACGGCCGCGCTCCAGCTGCACAAACAGGGAAAGAGGCTCGAGGACCTGTGCTTCTCGCTCCAGGAAACCTGCTTCGCCATGCTGGTCGAGGTTACCGAGCGGGCGATGGCCCACGTGGAGAAGAACGAGGTGCTTCTTGGGGGAGGGGTGGTCCAGAACAAGCGCCTCCAGGAGATGGTAAGGATCATGGTCGAGGAGCGGGGTGCGAGGATGTTCGTCCCGCCTGGATCACTCTGCGTCGACAACGGCGCGATGATCGCATGGACGGGCCTGATCATGAACAAGTCGGGCCTGAAGACGAGGCTCGAGGACAGCGTCGTCAACCAGAGGTTCAGGACGGACGAGGTCGATTTGCCCTGGATGAAGGCCTGACGCTCCTGAACTCACCTGAGCTGGAGGGCGATCAGCTCCTCGACGGCCTTGAGGAACTCGTCTTGCTTCCCCTCGGCGATCGTGGCTCCCGCCGCGACCGCGTGCCCTCCGCCGATGCCCCCTACCTTCTCGGAGCCCTTCTTGAGGGCCGCCGACAGGTCCAGGCCCTTCGAGACTAGATACTTCGTGCCCCTGCTCGAGACCTTGACCTTTCCCGCGACGCCCGAAAGGGCCAGGGTCGGCTTCGACTGGTCCAGTATGTACTGCATCGCGAGGCCAGCCTCGGCCCCCGCGAGCGATGCGTCCTCCGCCGTGAAATACTGAAGGTGGGGGAGCTGGCTGACGCCCTCGGACTCGATGGCCATCAGCTTCTCCATGATCTTGCGGTTGTACTCCCGTCTCAGGTCGCCAGCGAGTGCGAGCGCATCCTCGTCGTGCATGCACAGCGCGATGCCGACGCCCTCGTGCTCCATCCTGCCGCACGCGTTCAGGAGGTCCGCGAGGTCCATCGCGCTCATGCTCATGGAGGGTATCCAGTGGATCTCCGACACCAGCTCCTCGACAGTCTCCGGCCGACAGCCCTGTCCCATGAGCCTCAGCGAGAGCATCGATGTAAGCTTCCTCCGGTAGACCTCATCCAGGGCCCCGAGCGGGGTGGCCGGGTTCAACTTCATCG
>JAJYIS010000062.1 GCA_021789945.1 Thermoplasmata archaeon
ATCTAAGACAACATCGCAAGGTCGACCTTTCCATCATCGTTCATGTCGCCGCAGTAGATCGACGTCGGAGCCAGACCCTGAATGGTCCGGCTATATGTTGGATCGGGGGTGCTCTGAAGAGTTCCAAGAGACTGGAAGAAGAAGTCTAATTGGCCTGGGTTCTCAGTGACTGCCGCGATATCGTCCAGGCCGTCAGAGTTCAGGTCCCCAGAGACGATGGATAGCGGCGCTCCGGGTGTGGTCAGATTGTAGGCCGGCGCGTTTCCCAATGAGAAGGGTTGAAAGAAGACAAGAACAGAATGATCATAGTAATTGGACACGGCTAGATCCTGCAGACCGTCGCTGCTGAAGTTGCCTATCGCTATGCCGTCCGCCCCTCTTCCGGCATTGAATAGCTTGGATGTAGTGTAACTTGGACCCAATCTGATTTCTACAATCCCTGCGTCGACAGACGGGTCGAGACCAGGACAGACGAACGCGACATCCGGATACGCGTCACCGTTCAGATTCCCAATCACGAACGAGCTAGCGGTCTGATAGACCGAGATGTTCTCGTACTCGGTGAATGGCGTGGAGGGGGACGTGTAGTTCAAGATCAACATTCTCTCAGAATGAAGATCGTCGGTCCTCCGTTCCAGCACCATAATCTGTTCATGACCGTCTCCGAATGAGTCAATCCCAGCAACCCCGATGGGTGTGCTATCAAGCGTTATGTTTGCCGACGGATATGTCAGAAAGTTGCCATCGGGCTGCCTGTAGAACACCGAGATCATCTTGCTCTCAGAGACCGCGACTATCAGGTCCGTGAGGCCGTCCCCGTTGATGTCCGCGAGCGCGGAGTATGTGGAGCCGCCAGACAACATCAGCGCCCTCGAGACGGCAGGGTACTCGCTGAGCGGCTGCGAGGTGTTGATCGGCGACGGGAACGATATCGAGCTGAGCGACTTGATCGAGCTCGGGGCGACGGACGCCGGGATGGAAGCGGCGGACGATGGCTGCGTCTCGGGGTGGCTGACCGCGCCTATCGGCGTCACCATGGATGCAGCAATCGCAATGACAAGCATCGCTGTGGTCAGACCGCGCAAGCGAGACCCATCCCGAATGCTGGGTGATTCGTTTCCCCTTTATTAGTCACTTTCGGGAAGAACACCAGTGCCAGTATCCTGAGGAACGCAAAGATTTTCGTCTAAATGTTAAATAGCGCAGGCGAGTTAAGGAAGGACGATGGCCGCTTCAATCGGAATAGGCCGGATCTTCGGGATACCGATCAAGCTGCACATCACGTTCCTCCTGATATTCCCGCTCTTCGTGTTCCTGTTCTCCGACCCGAGCGCACAGACGACCATCCTGGGGATCCCCCTGACGTTCAAGGGCCTCCAGGCATCGACGCTCGACAAGTACATCATGGGAGCCATCACCTCCGTGGTGTTCTTCCTGGGCATACTGGCGCACGAGGTGGCCCACTCGTACGTCGCGCTCAGATACGGAGTGAAGATCAAGAGCATCACGCTGATGATCTTCGGCGGGGTCTCCGCGATGGAGGAGGTCCCGAGGCAGCCTAGGCAGGAATGGAACATGGCCTTCGCGGGACCCCTGACCAGCTTCGTCCTGGGAGCTGTATCGTGGCTGGCGATGGCTGGGCTCCAGGCCTTGAACTCGTCGTCCGTCACGGTCGATGCGCTCGTGATACTCCTGGGCATCATGGCGTTCTACAACGTCCTGCTCGCGGGGTTCAACCTCATGCCCGCGTTCCCGATGGACGGGGGCCGGCTGCTCAGGTCGTTCTACGCGAGGCGGATGCCGTACATCGAGGCGACCATGAGGGCCGCCAGGATAGGCAGGTACTTCGCGATCGCGCTGGGCATATTCGGGCTGTTCTACAACCTGTTCTTCATCCTCATCGCGCTGTTCATCTACATCGGAGCCACGGAGGAGGAGCAGGCGACCACCGTGACCGAGAGCCTCCAGGGAATGACCGTGCGGAATTTGATGAGCTCGCCGGTCCAGGTCGTGCACCCGGACATGACGGTCCAGCAGCTCCACGACTTGATGCTTTCAACCAGGCACATGGGCTTCCCGGTCGTGGACAACGGGCTCGTCGGCATAGTGACACTCACGGACACCCAGAAGTACCCGAGCGAGCAGCTCCCGTTCCTCCATGTCAGGGACATCATGACCAGGCAGGTCGTGACCGTCGCGCCCGACATGGAGGCCGTGAAGGCCCTGAACATCATCACCCAGAGGAAGATCAGCCGGCTCGTCGTGATGGAGGGCAACCTCATCGCAGGCATCGTTACCCAGCGGGACTTCCTCAGGGCGATCAACGTGGCCGTGGTGAAGAGGGTCTCCCCTCAGACGGCATTCTTCCAGCCGCAGCCGGACGGCCAGCAGCCCAGGGGTCCGCCCAACCAGCCGTTCTAGCCCGCGAGCTCCTTCCGCTTGAACAGCACGAGGCTCAGCACCACGGCGACGACGACGTATGCCAGCATCGTGATCGCCGCTATCGTCGGGTCCGGATAGTATGTGTGCAACGTGATGCGCCTGAAGGTCTCGCTCGCGTCGACCGGGTACGGGTTCTGCGTGATGTACTGCAGCACGCCAGCAGCGAAGCTGACAGAGCCAGTCGGCTTCACGCCGGAGATGGAAAGGACTTGGTCGATGATCGGCAGGATCATCACGAACAGGAAGAACGTCAGGACCGTGGCCCCGGTCGTCCCCTTGAGTATCGTGCTTATGAAGTACGCCACCGCCATGATCGCCAGAAGGTACTCGAGCGCGAAGGCGAACGATAGGCCCAGGTTGCTGTCGATCCCGCCCGCGGATATCAGGGAGAGCAGGGCGATCGATCCGTAGAACAGGCCGACGACGACGATGCCCGCGGTCATGCTCGCGGAGTACTTCCCGAAGAACAGCGCCTCCCGCTTGATGGGGTTGGGGAACATCAGGTAACCTGTCCTGTTCTGGTACTCCCCGACGATGGCGTCCGCCCCGAAGAAGGTCGCGCATATGACTATGAGCAGGTTCGCGAAGCCGAGGAAGTTGCCCTCGAAGCTCTCCGCCGAGACCCTCCACTCGTAGCTCGATGTGACGTTCGAGGAGCTCATGTTGCCTACGAAGAGCACGATGGTCTCCGTCCCGAAGAACCTGCTCAGCGATGGAGCGCCGTTCACGCCGGCGATGACCCATGTGTTGGATCCCCTCGGGACCTCGATCCCGTTGACGAAGATCTTCACCGTGTCAGGAAGGACTCCGGTATCGTTGAAGGTCCCAATGCTCTGGTACGGAATCCCCATGGGCGACCTCTCGATCGAAATAGCCTGGTCCGTTCTGCTCCCGCTGTACTCCGAGCCCAGTAGCGGCGGGAGAGCGTATATTAGGCCGATGACGACGAATGCGATCGCGAGGGATGCGATCAGCCTTCTGGAGCGCAGGTATTTCAGCAGCTCGTAGCGCCATATGATCGGTATCTGGGCGATGTCCGACGGGACCTTCTGGGCGTGCGGTGATCCTTCTACCATCTTAGTCACCTCGACTCCTTGACAAGGTCCATGTACAGCATCTCGAGCGGCAGGCCGACCTGGCTGAAACTGGTCACGCGGACCCCAAGCTTCTGGACCGCCTGGAGCAGGTCCGCCCTCGCCTCATCGGAGCCGTCGTATGTCAGCACGACGGTATGGCCGTTGACCGTCTCGACCTCGCGGATGCTCGAGAGCCCGCGTATCCCCGAAACAATAGTCTGCGAGATCTCGGTCGCGGATATGACCTCTATCTTCGACACCTTTGAGAGCCCCTTGAGGTTCTCGATCCGGTCGTACACGAGCAGCTTCCCGTGGTCGATCAGGGCCGCGCTGTCGCAGACCTCCTGCACCTCGCCGAGCAGGTGGGAGCTCATGAATATCGTGTAGCCTTGCTTCTTGAGCGAGCGTATGATCTCCCGGACCTCGACCATGCCCCTCGGATCCAGCCCCGAGGTCGGCTCGTCCAGGATGAGTATCTCGGGCTCGTGCAGGAGAGCCTGGCCTATGGCCAGCCTCTGCTTCATGCCTTTGGAGAACTTGCCTATGCGGGTGTTCCTCCACTCCTCGAGCTTGACCTCCTGGAGGACGTCGTTGCTCCTCTGCTTGATCTCGTCCGAGTGCATCCCCCGGATGCTTCCGAGGTACGCCAGTGTCTCGACCGGGGTGAGGTACGGGTAGAACTCGGGGGTCTCGACGACCGCGCCCACGCTGCTCAGAGCCTGCTTCGGGTGCGTGACGACATCTACGCCCTGGAGCAGCGCCTTGCCACCCGATGCCGTGATCAGGTTGGTCATTATCTTGATGGTGGTCGTCTTGCCCGCGCCGTTGGGCCCGAGGAATCCGACCGTCTGGCCCTTCGGGACGTCGAGGTTGAGGTTGTTCACTGCCTTGATCGGGCCGAACGACTTCGAGAGGTTCTGGAGCTCTATCATTCAGACGCACCCTTCCATTATCTTGAGCGGCGATTGGGGCGGTTCTATTTAAGAGAAACCCAGGAACACCATGGGAAGCGTGACAATCGTCACATTCCGAGAGCGGAATACAGCTCCTCGGCGAACCTCTGGGCCTCCGCGCGGTTCTGGACCGGATGCATCAGCAGCCGGCCCCTAGGATAGACGGATATCTCGACGCCCTTCCTGACGACCAGCATGACCTTCGGGTTCGCGAGCACTTCGTAGCCCTTGCTCGACAGCACCTTCTCGACGTCGTCGAGGTCCAGCTGGACCTTGTCCTTCGGCACGACCTCGTACGCGTCGAACCTGCAGGGCTTCACCGCGAGGAAGTCCATGCGGCTCACTTCGCCCCGAGTATCCTGTCCAGGAGCTTGTCCACGGCCTTCTTGAGGTCGGCCAGGGACGATTCGTTCACGACCATGTAGTCCGCCTGCGCGATCGCCTGGCCCAGGCCCCAGGCGAGCTCCCTCTGCTCCCGGTGCTCGAACTCCTCCCAAGTCGCTGGATGGTCCGGCCTCGCCCTCGCCTTGAGCCGCTCGAACCTCGTCTTCGGGGACGCGTGGATTGCGACGACCTTCAGGTCCTCGCCGAAGGCGTTCCTGAATGCCCTGATCTCGTCCGGCCCGCGCGTGCCATCCACCAGGACGAGCTCGCCCCCGACGAAAGGTATCGTGCGCTTGGCCCAGATGTCCATGCCGTACCGCCTCCGCTCATCGTTGGCCAAGGTGCCGACGCTGGTGTCGGAGCTGTCGAGCCCGAACTCCTTGGCCTTCGCCCGCACGATGTCGCCCATCCTGACGATCTTGGCTCCCCTGGCGGAGCATATCTTCAGGAACTCCTCCTTGCCGGAGCCGGGCATGCCTGTCGACACGAGTATTATCAGGAAGACACCGGATGCCCAAACGCTACTGGCTAGAAAAAACCTTTGCATTACCAGAACATCGTCACGCGGGCCCGATCGGGCTCCCGTACGCCGACTGGCCGTACGATGCCAGCAGCTCGAAGTTGAAGCCGATCTTGGACCAGTACCGCGGGCACACGCCCAGGCCGAGCGTGCTCCTGTACTGCTCGATGTCCGAGAAAGAAGATTCGAAGTTCATCGCGCGCGCGTTCTTGATATCCGAAGGCTTCGCAGCGGCCGCCTCGACCTCCTTGATGCCGACCTTCGAGCCCGACGCGAGCAGGCCGTCGAGGAGGCTCGCGGGCTCGACCCCTGCGCGCGCGCACTTCATGAGCGATATCGTGGCATCGGAGGCGCTGAGGCCGTACGCGAAGCACTTCTCGAGCGCGGGCACGTCGTAGTGCAGGTACCCGGGCTCCTTCTCGACCATGCGCATCTCCCTCGGATCCTCGAAGACCTTGAGGTAGGACCTGCACGGGTAGGGGCAGCCGTAGCACGCGACCGTTCGGTGGAGGAGCTTCCTGAAATCGTCCCTGTCGGCTCCCTTCCAGAAGCTCGAGAGGCCTTCGCTCTTCCCCAGCCTGAACACGTGGTCTCTTATGAGAAGGAGCGAGTCCTCGAAATGCTTCTCGGGCTCCGCTAGCTCGATCTCGCCCATGCCCCTGAAGGCGATGGCCGCGAGGTTCCTCTTCCCGAGCTCGGAGCCCATGCCGACCTTGTCCTCGCCGCCCCAGTAATCCACCACGAGCTGGGCCGCCTGCTTTCCGGCGTCTCCCCACGGGCCGGTCGAGAGGACCTGTATCTTGCCGTCCCCCTGGTCCGACCTGATCTTGTCGGTGCGCTTCCACGAGTCGGAGGCGGAGGTCCATGGGGACTCGACAAACTCCATCATGCCGTCCCTGATCCAGAGATAGCCTGGCCTCTCGGCCCTGCCCTTGACCACGATGAAATCGAACCCTGTCATCTTCAGCTCGAAGCCCGCGTGCCCGAGTATCGGCACAAGGCCGCGCCTCGACCACAGGATGCCCGCGCACGCCGCAGGGACGAAGCTAGCCGTCAGTAGGCCCGTCCCGAGGACGAGCGAGTCCTCGCCGTGCTCCGCAGCGAGCCTCTCCGCGACCCTGATCGACGAGACATCGTCCTTCGCGAGCTCCTCGGAGAACTCCTGCTCGGACGGCTCGCCGGCAGAGAGGTCGAATATCCCGATCTTCCCGTTCCGGAGGTACATCTCAGCCCTCCGTCGAGATGCAGCCTGTGGGGCACGCCTTCGCGCACTTCGGCTTGCCCCCGCAGAGGTCGCACGGCTCCCTCAGGAGGATAGGCTTCGCGCCCGGCCCGCTAGACCCGCTGGCCTGCTGGCCGGAGGCGGTCCCCTCGGGCCTCGCGACCACGAGGCCCTCGGACTTCGACTTGAGGACGAGCCCGAAGTAGTCCGACTTGTCCTCTATGTGTAGAATGATGCTCGAGGTCATGGGCGTCAGGACGGAATCGCGGTTGAGCCCGCACGCGACCTCGCATAGTCCGCAGCAGATGCACTTGAGCGGTTCGATCCTGAGCTTCAGAATATCACCGGCCCGCTGTCGGATCACCTTACGTTGTCCGCGACCTCGGTGGTGACGCGGTCGCAGTAGACGCATCTCAGGGTGATGGGCTTCTTCGACTCCACGACGAACTCCGTCTCGACGGGCTCGTTCTGGTTCGTGATGCAGCCGGGGTTCGCGCACTTCATAATGCCCTTGATGATGTTCGGAACCTCGACGACGAACTTCTCGGCGACGTTGTAGTCCCTGATGATGTTGATGGTCGCGTTCGGGGAGATGAGGGCGATCTTGTCCAGCTCCTTCGGGTCAAGCTCCCGGTCCTCGATCTTCACGATGTCCTTCCAACCTGCCTTCTTGCTCGGGACGTGCATGAGGACGCTCACGGTCGAGTTCACGTTCCCCCCGACACCGATGATCTTCAGCACCTTCAGGGCCATGCCGACGTTGATGTGATCTATGACCGTGCCGTTCCTGATGGGCGTGACCTTGAACTCCTTCACTTCAATCCCCCCAGCACGAGCCCCAGGAGGGCCATCCTGACCGGCACCCCGTTGAACGCCTGCTCGAAGTACCTGGCGTGCTCGGTCGCGTCGACCTCGGGCGCTATCTCTCCCACCCTCGGCAGGGGATGCATGATGATCAGGTCCTTCTTGACGTCCTTGAGCATCGCGAGGTCTATCCTGAACGTCCCTGCGACCTTCTGGTACTCCGCGGGGTCAGGGAAGCGCTCCTTCTGTATCCTGGTCACATAGAGCACATCGGCGTCCTTGATGACCTCCTCGAGCGAGCCGCTTATCTTCGGCTTGTGGCCCATCTCCTCGATCGCCTTGAGGTGCTCCTTGGGTATCTGCAGGGTCGGCGGAGCTACGAACGTCAGCTGCGCCCCGAACATCGCGAGCGCCTCGGAGAGAGAGTGCACGGTCCGGCCGTACTTGAGGTCCCCGACGATGACGACATGGTTGCCCTCTATGCTCTTCTTCTCCTTGCGGATGGTGAAGAGGTCGAGCATGGTCTGCGTCGGATGCTGGCCGGCGCCGTCGCCCGCGTTTATCACGGGCCTGTTTGCGAAGTGTGCCGCCAGCCTAGCGGCGCCCTCCTGCGGATGCCTGAGGACGATTATGTCGCAGTACGAGTCGACCATCTTGATCGTGTCGGCCAGGGTCTCCCCCTTGGCGACAGATGCGCCCGTGGGCTGGTCGAACCCCAGCACGCGCCCGCCGAGCCTGGTCATCGCCGCGTCGAACGAGAGCCTCGTCCTGGTCGAGGGCTCGTAGAACAGGGATCCGAGCACATGCCCCTCCAAGAGCACGCTCCGCTCCTCGCCCTTCGCGATCGGCACCATCTTCTCCGCGAGCTTCAGGACATGCTCGATCTGCTCCCTGCTAAAATCACGGATGGAGACGACGTCCATCCCCCTAAATGTCGTCGACATCGACCACTAAACCGGCTCTCAGCATTTAAGCTTTTCACGGTCCGACCGTGCCGCGGACCGGCTGGCCAGTATGCCGTTCAGGCGAGGTCGAAGTCCTCGATCGCCTTGTTCATGTTCATGAACCAGTCGTCCGCGCACTTGTGGAGGCTGTCCTTCAGCTGGTCCGGGGAGACCGCAGTATATACGTGATAGTAGCCGCCGCGCTCGATCGACCTCGTGTCCCTGAAGGCGAGGCCCGAGGAGACAAGCTTCTGAAGCGCCCGGTAGACCGTGCTCCTGTCCTTCTTCATGATCGGGGCGAGGTCGTCTGCCCTCTGAGGCCCCTGCTTCGCGAGCCGCTTGTAGATCGCGAGCTCGAAGTCCGTGAGCCTGTAGATGCACTTGACGATGTCCTTGCAGGACGCCTCGCCTGCTAGGATCTTCTGCGGTTCCATTCTGTCGCGCGGTAGTGCGCGGATTGTACTTAACCGTTTTGACCTCGGCCCCGCCAGTGCCTTCCCCGCCGTGTTGGGACGAAAACCTTTATCTAAGTGTTACCGAATCGCCTATGCGCGGTATTGTCAATACCGCAGAAGGCTGAAAAGCTTGCAGAAAGACACAACTCTCGACGCGAGGGGCCTCATGTGCCCGATGCCGATCGTCAACCTCGCGAAGAAGGTCAAGGAGATGAAGTCCGGCCAGGTCTTGGAGCTCTTGGCCGACGACGTAGGAGCGAAGGAGGACGTCCCCGCCTGGTGCAGCAGGACCGGCAACGCACTGATCGGGACAGAGGAAGAGGGAAAGCTCCTGAAGTTCTATGTGAAGCTGAAGTGAGGATAGAGGGGGAATTGGAAACATGGCAGACAGATTGTGCATGGTAGTCAGCGAAGGGACTTTCGACAAGGCGTACATGCCGCTCATAATGGGCACGACGGCGGCGGCGTCCGGGACCGAGGTGCACGTGTTCTACACGTTCTTCGGCACCGGCCTGATGAAGAAGAACACGAAGCCCAAGTTGCCGGGCATGTACAGGCTCTTCACTGGGATGTTCCAGAAGAAGATGGCCGCGGCAGGGGTCCCGAAGCATGACGAGATGGTCAAGCAAGCGATGGACATGGGGGTCAACTTCTACGCCTGCAGCACGACGATGAAACTCATGGGCGTCAAGGAGAGCGACCTCAAGCCCGGAGTGAAGGTTCTCGGAGCAGCGGCGTTCCTGAAACTGGCCAGCGAGGCGAACACCACTCTGTTCATCGGTTAGGCGGATACGATGGCGAAGACCGCATTCATAGTCATGAAATCACCGCAGGAGCTGGACCCCACACACATGGTCAAGCGCCTAGCGGACAGGTCCGACGCGACGATGATACTTTTCGAGGACGGGATCTACCAGGCCTTGAACGCGTCCGCGGCCGAGAGGCTCGGCAAGGCGGTCCACGAGGTGCTCGTCTCGGGCGAGGACCTCGAGGCGAGAGGCTTCTCGAGCTCGGACCTGAAGACCGGCAAGAAGGTCGGCTACCCGGAGATCGTCGACTGCATCATGGAGAGGACGGACAGGACCGTCACGATCTGAGGTGATACGATGGCGAAGACACTGACGATACTCTGGCGGACGGGCTCGATGATGGCAATGGACGCCAATGTCGCGGTCAAGATCGCGAAGGCGGCGAAGGAAAAGGGCTACACAGTCCACATGTTCGGGTACGGCGAGGGCGTCACGGCCGTCAAGAAAGGGCAGGCGCCCAAAAGGTTCCCGAACGTGGGCGACGAACTCGAGGATATCGCGAAGCAAGGCGTCACCCAGGCGGTGTGTGAGACCTGCTTCGCCGCGCGCGGATTCGAACGAGGAGAGGAGATACCATCTGCGAAGGTGGGCTCCCTGACGAACGACCTGTACGGTTTCGTATCTAAGTCGGACAGGCTCGTGACGATCGCGAGGTGATCGGGTTGGCAGAATCCATCCTAGTCCTGATAACGAAGCCACCGTACGGCCTCGAGGAGGCGTTCGCTGGGCTTAGGCTCGCGCTCGCGATGGGCGTGAACGGCATGAAGACCACCGTGCTCATGCTAGAGGACGGCGTGTACAACGCTGTCGCGACCCAGAAGCCCGATGCCATCGCCATGCCCTCGAACATAGACGCGACCAAGGACCTGTACGCGTTCGAGGCGCCGATCTACGTCGTCAAGGAGGACCTCGCCTCGAGGGGAATCCCCGAGTCGAAGCTCTTCGAAGGGCTCAAGACCATCGAGGTCTCGAAGATCAAGGCCCTCATGGCAGAGCACGACATAGTGACAACCTTCTGAACCATTTCTTGGAGGGTCTCCCTCCAATCCATTCCTTTTATACTTCTTCGGGCAATCACTCAGCGTGAAGTTCGAGCTGCTGCACCGGGACGGACTGGCCAGGGTCGGCCGGCTTGAGATCGACGGCGTCAGCTTCGAGACCCCGGCGATCGCGTTCGTCGACACGCCGGGCAGGGGCGCGCCCAGCAAGTCGCTCACGATACGCACGGAGGACCGGGCGTCGAAGGGGGACATCAAGATGGCTCCCTCTGGATTCTCGGAGGAAGGCGAGGCCCGGGCCGCGGACGCGATGGTCAGGCTCGGATACCGCGGGTCGCCATACGCATGCACAGAGCCCGCGAACGAGTTCGTAGTCCTTCCCGACACTTCCGCGATGCTCCTGGACTCCAAGAAGTTCGTGGACAGCGTCGCCAAGGCGAAGGAAGGGGCCGGCCTTCTCCAGCCGACGTTCTGTTCGGTCATGGGACTGCCGCACAGGCTCGCGCTCCTCGCATACTTCGGGTTCGACGTGTTCGACTCCATCATCTAGTCATGGCATCCGAGAACGGCACCTACCTGACGAGCTCGGGCAAGTTCGACTACGAGCGCATCAAGGACCTGCCGTGCTCGTGCCCCGCATGCACCTCAGGGAGGCGAGGCAAGCCTGAGCTGCTGGAACACAATTACATCGCCGCGGAGAACGAGGTGAGGCTCGTGAGGCACGCGATCACGGAGGGCCGCCTC
>JAJYIS010000063.1:0-6422 GCA_021789945.1 Thermoplasmata archaeon
ACGTATCGATGTGGGGGAGCACGGAGAAGATGGTACTCGCGCTCAGAGACGCACTTGTCGCGAAGGGGATTCCCGTCCAGCTCTTCGACATACCGAACACCGAGATAGGCCATATCGCAAAGGAGCTCGTCGATACGCCGGTGGTCGTCGTCGGCGCGCCGACGGTCCTCGGCGGGGCGCACCCGGTCGCGGCCTACGCCACCCTCCTCGTCAAGACGCTGAGGGCGCCCACGAAGTACGCCGCGGTGCTTACATCGCACGGATGGTCCGGCGGAGCAATCAAGCAGATCCAGGAGCTGCTGACAGGGACGAAGATCGAGGTCCTGGGCGCCGTGGATGTCAAGGGACCCCCGAAGAAGGAGGAGTTCGACAAGGTCCTCGATCTGGCGGACAAGATCGCCCAGAAGCTGGCTTGAAGCCCTGGGCTCACTCGAAACGATGATATCCGCGAGAAGGCGCTACCACGTTCGATGGTTTACCCCAAGGATGTCCTGAACAGGCTCAAGTGGACCAAGGGCGAATCGCTGGATGACGCCATGGTCTGGTATGTCCACAGGGGAGCCCCTGGGGACCTGGCTGCGGTCTCCGGAGACAGGATCGTCTCGCTCGGAAAGGGATTCTTCGAATCCGACGATGCGACCATCCCGTACCACAGGATATCGATGATCGAGTACAGGGGCAAGGTCATCTTCGAGAAGAAGAAGGCCAGGCGAAAGAGGAAGAAGCGCTGAGCGGGGGGAACCTCGCAAAGGTATATCTATCGCCTGGCAATCGCGAATCCAATGGACCTGCTCTGGCTGCCGTTCTCGCTCGCGACGATATTCTTCTACGGCGTTGGCCAGGTGTTCGCGAAGGAGACGAGGACAGACGTATCGTCGGGGAGCCTACTGCTCCTGCTGGGCGGGAACATGTTCGTCATGTGGCTCGTCTACTGGTTCCTCTTCAGACAGCCAGGCGCTTTCAGTTCTGGTGTCTGGCTCCAGGCCGGGGTCGGAGCGGCCCTGTCCGGGTTCGCATACGTGTTCTACTACGAGTCGCTGAAGCACGGCAAGGTCAGCATCGTCGGGACGATCGCTGGCGCATACGCCCCATGGACTGTCATCCTCGCCGTGTTGTTCCTGGGAGAGACGATGAGCCTCGGCGAGGCGGCCGGGGTGACACTTGTCGTTGCAGGCATGCTGATATTCGCCTACTCCGCGAACGGAGAGAACAGCAAGCGGACCGAGCTGATCGGGATCGCATTCGCCACGGTGTCCCTGTTCTTCTGGGGGACATCTGCGGTCGTCGCGAAGGGAGCGATAGACAAGATAGGCAACACGAACTTCGTAGGCGTGTACGCCCTCGTGGTGCCCGCGATCTGGATCGCCTATTGGCTCGGGAGGGACAAGGGGAGGTTCGAGATGCCGAAGGCGAACATCAACATCCTCGAGCTGTCGATGCTCTTTCTCGCGCTGGGCGGGATCACCTACTACCTCGCAATCCAGGGCGGCAACGTCTCGATCGTATCCCCGGTGACCAACCTCTACCCGCTCGTGACGATCGCGGTCGCGAAGATACGCCTCAAGGAGAGCCTGAGCGTCCGCCAGATCATCGCGCTCGCGATGCTGTTCGTCTCGATCCCGCTGTTCTCCCTCTAGACGTTCTTGTACTTCCCGTTCGAGAACACTATCCTGTCTATGAGCTTCAGCTCAGGAGGGGCCTTGGAGGGCTGGAGCAGGGCGACGATCTCGATGTAGTCCCTGAGCGGGCTCTTCGCGACCTTGTTCGCGAGCGTCTCCTGGACCTGGTAGATGCCCGCGGAGTTGGACATGTGCACCAGGATCTCTATCAGCTTGTTCTTGCCCCTGTGGATGTCCACGGACTCGATCGACAATGCCGATATGGAGTGTATGTCGTGCTTGCCGAGGTCGTACGACAGCCTTCCCCTGCCCTTGGTGATGTCGCAGCCGTCGGCTATGGCCACGATGCCGCTCTCGATTGTGAGGGCGTTCTCCCCGACATCGTGGGCATAGAGCGAGTGAAGCACCTGCTCCACCACCTCGGTCCGCTTCTTCAGGTCCGGGTAGATCTGCGGGAGGACCCGCTCGAGGATGGACTTCGCGTAAATGACGCTGAATATCTCGTGCTCCTCCCTGTGGACCGCGTTGCCGATGTCGTGCAGGAAGCAGCCCGCGACGATTATCAGGTGGGCGTCGTCCTCGGTCATCCCCAGCCCGCTGATCGAGTCCACCTGGAGCTCCTTGCTGTCGAGTATGATCCGGAGTATTCGCATGCCGTTCGCCGTGACGATCCTCGCGTGCACAGGCCCGTGGTCGTTGTACCCGAGCTTCCGCACGGCGATGTAGTTCGCGAGGCTCAGGAGGGTGTTCGTCTCCTCGTCCTCCTGGAGTATCTTGAACAGCCTGGCGGCGTTCGGGTACCTCCTCAGGCTCTCATCGATGGTCCTTATCGATTCCTCCTCTAGGGACGCATATGATGAGGGCTTTTCCATTCCGTACAGCAGGCCATCTTCAGGCATTTGGTCGGACATCTTGAAGCACCAGCGGGTCCGAGGCGAGAAATGCGATGGTAGATATTGATTCTGCCCCCGCTCAGGCGAACTCCGTGCCACTGGGCACGACTGTATATCACACAGATTTTTGTACGCGCACTCCTCTCACAGCACCCAGGATGTCATACATAGACGAGCTCGCAGCGGCGATCGGGAAGGAGAAGGTCCTGGTCGACCCATCCGAGAGGTTCGTCTACGGGGCGGATTGGAGCCCGAGGACCCCCGACGAGTTCATGCCGCCGGACGTGGTCGTCCTCCCGCGGACTACGAAGGACATCCAGAGGGTCATCAAGGTCGCCTATGAGAGGGGGGTACCCGTCACCGCCGGGGGAGGGCTGACCGGCATGCTCGGAGGCGCGGTCGCCATCTACGGCGGCATCTACATCGACATGACCACGATGAACTCGGTGGTCGAGGTGGACGCGAAGAACCAGACGGTCCGGGTCCAGGCGGGCGCGACGCTCCAGGAGGTCAACGACGCCGTCCACCCGTATGACCTGTGGCTCCCGCACCAGCCGGAGTCCAAGTGGGTGAGCACGGTCGGCGCGGCCATCGCCTGCGACAACGACTCGACGTTCGGTGTCCGGTACGGGAAGATCCTCAGCTGCCTCCTCAGCGCAGAGGTCGTCACGGGGACCGGCGAGGCGATCGAGCTCGGGCACAGGAAGGCGCACTTCACATCATCTGGATACAAGCTCATGGACCTGCTGGCGGGCTCCGAGGGCACCCTGGGCGTGATTACCGAGGCCACCCTGAAGCTCGAGCCCATACCCGCGACCAGGAGAGTGGACATGCTCGTGTTCCCCAGGATGGGCGCAGCGGTCGACTACCTGAGCAGGCTCCTGAAGGCAGGCCTGTGCATCGAGGCGGCGCACATCAACTGTAAGCGCAGGCTCAAGTTCTACACCCACAGCTACAGGCAGAAGCATGGCAAGGACCCCGACATACCGGCCTGGGCGGAGGCCCTGCTGGCGATAGCGTTCGCCGGCGACACTGACGTGGTCGATTCGCAGCGCGGGTTCGCTCTCAAGATAGCCAAGGAGTTCGAGGCACAGCTCGTGGAGGAGCGGGAGATCGTCGATTCGTGGTGGGCCTCGAAGTACACGCTCGAGTTCGAGCCGTTCAAGCAGAAGTGGCCGGACTCCCAGAAGGAGAAGAAGTTCGGCGCTGCGGACCCAGGCGTTCCAGTGGGCAGGCTGGAAGAGTTCTACCACAAGTTCGTCGAGGTCGCGGAGAAGCACAGGCTCGAGATCATCGGGATGAACGCATACCTCGAGCACCCGAACAGCATCGGCTTCTCGCTGTCTTGCGCGGTCTATGTGGACTACAGGAGCGCGGACGAGGTCCAGAGGTTCAGGGAGTTCCACGACGAGCTGAGCAAGCTCGCGGTCGCGTTCGAGGGCACCATGAGCACCTTCATGAGCGACACCTACCAGAAGGCGCCCTACCTCGGGGTGGAGCACGGCGCGTCGCTCGAGTACATGCGCCAGGTCAAGAGGCTGTTCGACCCGAAGGGGATACTCAACCCTGGCAAGAAATTCCCCAGGCAGGTGGGCAAGTGACGAACAGCCTCGAGGAGTTCAAGGACGAGCTCGAGACATGCTTCGGCACATCGTGCGGGTTCTGCGAGCGAGGATGCCCGGTCTATCAGTCCGCCAAGGTCAAGACGCTCTGCATGAAGGGTCGGAACAGGACGATGCTCGGGCTCATCCAGGGGAAGTTCGAGATCACCCCTGCGGTAGTCCAGGCGGCGTTCGAATGCACACTGTGCGGCAACTGCGACCGGTGGTGCGCGCTCAAGAACACCGAGCACACGAGGGCGTTCCGGGAGTACCTGCTCAAGCACGGCGTCGAGCCGATGAAGGAGCACTCATCGATCCTGGCTAGCATCAAGAGCTACGGGAACCCCTGGTTCCAGCCCAGGAGCGCGAGGAACCGCTGGGCGAAGGGCCTGAACATACCCAAGGCGGCCCCTGGCAAGCAGGAGGTGCTGTTCTTCGCGGGCTGCACGTCGGCCGTCACGAAGCAGCTGAACAGGAGCCTGGTCGCGAGCGCCAGGTTGCTGCAGAAGGCGGGCGTGAGCTTCGCCACGATGGGGCAGGACGAACCGTGCTGCGGTTCGACCCTGCTCCGCGTCGGCCAGACCGACGCGTACAGGGAGCTTTCGGCCTCCAACGTCGAGAGGTTCAAGGAGCTGGGCATAAGGAAGATCGTGACCGCGTGCCCCGGCTGCTACACCACACTGAAGAAGTCCATGGAGGACGCTGGAGCGAAGATCGAGGTCACGCACATCTCGCAGGAGATCACGCAGCTCGTGAAGGACGGCAGGCTGAAGGTGAACAAGTCCACCGAGCGGATGACATATCACGACCCGTGCCATCTCGGGAGGCTCGGCGGGGTCTTCGAGGAGCCCAGGGAGATAGTCGGCGCGGTCGCGAAGTTCGTCGAGATGCCGAACAACAGGTACGAGTCTAGGTGCTGCGGCGCGGGCGCTGGACTGCAGTCGGCATTCCCGAAGCTGTCGAAGGACCTCGCGGCCAAGAGGGTCGCGGAGGCGAGATTGACAGGGGCGACCACGATCGTGACCTCGTGCCCGTTCTGCGAGACGCAGCTCAGGACCGTCCCGGGGATGAGGGTGGTCGACCTGATGGAACTGCTCCTGGACTCCGTCGAAGGAGAGCCGAGGAACAACGGCTCGAGGAGCTCCTCCTAGCCCGCCCGGCTGCTCACGGCTGAGTCTTCTTCTGGGCCTCGCGCTGCTTGACGAAATCCCGCGCCAGGGTCCAGACTATCAGAAAGATCACCGCGAGGGCGAGCGAGAGGGCGCTTGCCCACAGGAGCTTGATGTCGTTCGGGGCCGCGCTAATCAGTATGGTCAGATATAGCAGGCCGACCCCTGCGATTGTGAATACCTCGGTCAGCTGGATCGACATCCTGGACAGTTGGGCGGCGGTTCCGGCTTCTACCATTCAGTTTCCCCCAGGTAGCCTATCCGGCCTCGGCCTACTTAAGCGTATAGAAGGATTTCCGGATCAAGGGACTACTTCACCATCTCGTAGGTGATGCGTTCCCGGTCCTTGCCCTTGTTCTCTTTCTTGACGATCTTGATGCGCCCAAGCTCTGCGAGGGAGCGAACATGGGTTCCCGCACAAGGACACGTGTCGAACTGCTCGACCTTGACCACCCTCAGCTCCTGGACCGACTTCGGTAGCAGGTCAAGGTTCGCCCTCTGAGCGTCGACATTCTTCTCGAGCTCGGCCCTGTTCTCGGTGCATATCTCGACCTTCGCCCCGGTCGCAAGAATCTCGTTGACCTTCCTTTCGACCTCGGCGATCATCTCGTCCGTGAACTTCACAGGGGCGAAGTCTATCCTCGACCGGTCGTGGTAGAGCTGGTTCCCCACTGTCCTCGCCTTGTACAGGTCATAGACCACTCCAGAGACGATGTGCTGGGCCGTGTGCATCTTCATGTGGGCGTATCTCCGGCCCCAGTCGATCACGCCGTGCACCGTGTCCGGCACCATGTCCGGGTTCTGGACCAGATGATGCCTCACGCCCTCCTTCTTCGTGACCTCCCGGACCTCGGCCTTGCCCCCAGGCCATTCGAAGTACCCGATGTCCGATGGCTGCCCGCCGCCCAGCGGGTAGAACGCGGTCCTGTCCAGGACGACATAATCGAACCCGCGCTCGATGACCTTCGCATCGAACTCCTTGATGTAGTTCGATTCGACATCCTTCATGTAGAGCATCTCAGTCATGGGCCTCACCGCAGCTGAAGCGGAACGGAAGATGAGAGAAGACGGGGAAAAGGTTTACTCTTTCGGCGCCCCGCAGTTCGGGCACGAGTGCATGAACACCGGGTACTGCACGTT
>JAJYIS010000063.1:6432-11278 GCA_021789945.1 Thermoplasmata archaeon
GTTCTTGCACTTGACCATCGGGGTCTGGTGCGCGTGGAACGGCTGCGCGGGCTGGGGCTCCGCCGGTGCTGGCTGGGGCTGCACTGGCGCGGGCGGAGGCACATACGGTGCCGGCTGCTGCACTGAGACCGTTCCAGGGGCGTAGGGCGCGTATCCAGCGGGCTGCTGGGCCATGAGGGCGTCCCCCAGCTTGGCGTAGGTGAGTATCAGCATGAGCGAGGGCAGAACGAACCCGAGGAACCCGAATATGATCCAGATCAGGGTGTCGTTCCTGGCGTCATGGAACCTGCCCTGGTCGATCGCGTCGAGCACGGTCTTCTTCATGAACACCCCGGACAGGAAGCATATGAGCATGGCCAGCAGGCCGAACACGCCGAGCGCGAGCATGCCCCTGTTGACGTCGATGACGAAGATGGTCAGCGACACGACCGCGATCAAGAACCATACCAAGGCCATCAGGAAGAACAGTATCTGCCCCCACCAGGCGAACCTGCGACCTTCAGCGACATCTCTAGGAAGCCACGGCGGCGTGGCCCCATGAGCAAGTATTGAACCGACTGGGCTGCCCATAATCGAATGCCTCCTCTACCTCATCCCTTCGTAAGTCGTCTTGCGACGGCTCTGCGCTTAGAATCGTGATGGCCGTATATTAGGCTTTCCCGGCCAGCGCGTACTGGATATTTGAAGGAGAAACGCCGCGTCGGTCAGGGGAACATGGACGCCGCTAGACGGTCGACCTCCTCGATCGAGTCCAAGACCATCTTCGGGGTCACGAGGAACGGCATCGCGCTCATGGTGTCGCCGGGGTCGCAGGCCTTGTCCGCCGCCAGGAACATGTCCTTGCGGTCGATCTTCCCTAACTCGGACACGCGGATGGGCAGCCCTAGCTCGTGGCACCAGCGCATGACCCTCTCGACCTCGCCCATGGGGCGCTTCTCCAGGACCATCTGGACGAGCGTCCCGAAGGCCACTATCTCCCCGTGCTTCCTCGATATCCCGGGTATGGACGTGAGGCCGTTGTGAGTGGCGTGGGCGGCCGCGCAGCCTCCGCCGCCGAACCCGAACCCGCTCTGCAGCTTGATCGCCTCGACGACCGCCTCGACGGACTCGGTCAGCCTGCCCGCCTCCACGTCCTTCTTCGCCTGGATGCCGTGGGCCATCAGGGTCGAGAAGCATTTCATGTTCACCTCGAGCGCGGCCGAGGTCGCGAGATCGGCCCCCTTCTTCGCCCTCTGGCTCGCGGCGTACGCCGGCTTCTCGAAGGCCGCTGCGAGCGCGTCCCCCATCCCCTGGACAAGATACATCGGAGGGGCCCTCGCGACGATGTCCGTGTCCACGAGCACCAGGACCGGACCCTGGCTCAGGAATAGGTCCTGCTGGAACTTGTGATCCTCGGAATAGATGACGGCGTCGGCCATCCCGTCGGCGTTCGTCGCGCACTGGGTCGGGACGCTTATCACGGGGACATGGAGCGACTCGGCCACTGCCTTCGCGGTGTCGACCGCCTTGCCCCCGCCGCAGCCGATAATCACGTCGGCGTCCTTCTCCTCGGCCTTCGCGGCTATCTCGACGATCTTGGCCCGGGTGCATTCCGTGACGGTGTCATCGAACCCCCGAATCGGCACCCCGGCCGCGAGCAGGCTCGCCTGGACCCTGGCTCGCACCTTGGAGAAGCTGGTCCTCCCGGCCACCACGAACGGCCTCTCGCCGTGCTGCTTCACATAGCTCCCAAGCTTGCCGATGACGCCCTCGCCCTGAACGTACTTCGCTGGCAGGATCATCTTGCGCATACCGCCCTCGGGCAAATCAGACAACTCCTCAGAATGCGGATCGGAGGTCCGCATGTGCACGGATGACTTCCTGACACATCAAGATTGCGACACTGACGAATGTATGTGAGCACGGGCCCAGGGGGGAAAGCGTACCTGAGCGACGGTTTTCAGGAAAGGAATAAGTATGACTGGAATATAACAGCACACAATAGAACAAGCCACTTGAACGCACTGTTCAAAGCGCAGCTTAGTATGTGAAGCCAATGAAGTACGAAGACTACAGAGAGATATATTCTCAGCTGAAGAAGCCGCATGACATCGACAACCTCGCCAAGAGATACGGCCTGGACCGGGAGTTCCTGCTGGTGCTCTATACCCAGAGGACCGTAAGGGACGCCACCCGGAGGTTCTACATCGTCAAGAAGGACATGAAGAAGATCGCCAAGGAGTACAGGCAGGGCACATCGATCGCAAAGATCGCGCGGATGATCAACTTCCCGCCGGTCCTGCTCGCACTGATGCTCGGCGCCGAGATAGGCCTGCCCAGGAAGCAGTTCTGGAAGTACATCAGGGACCCGAACTCATGCCACGACAAGCGCCTCAGGAAGGAGCTCGAGATGGTCGCCGCGGATGACATCATCTACTCGCCCAAAGGGTCTCAGGTGCAGACCGAACGAGGCCAATGGGGAGAGAAGAAGCTCCAGGACTGGCTGGATAAGCGCGAGCTGAAGTACAGGACCGAGGTCGAGCTGAGGGGCGAGTACACGAAGACCCCGGACTGCCTGCTCGAGAAGCCGATCCAGATAAACGGCTCGAAGGTGCACTGGATCGAGTCGAAGGCGTCCTTCGGGGACGACATCGAGCTCCGGAAGAACGCCCGGAGGCAGCTGAAGCCCTACACCGAGATGTTCGGGACGGGCGCGGTGGTCTACTGGTTCGGGTTCGTGGAGGGCATCGAACCGCCGGAAGGCGTGATGCTGCTGCCAGGGACCTACTTCAACGACCACATGCACTTGGAACCCAAGGCAAAAGATTTTTAGCCGGTGACAATTATAATTTATCCGATGTCCAAGGGGCCGTCTAGGCTGATCTCCGCGGGGGACCTCGAGAAGTTCAGCTACTGCCCCCTCAGCTGGTGGTTGAGCGCCAAACCGGAGGAGGAGAACGAGCCGCTCGAGAAGGGCATCGAAGAGCACAAGGAGCTGGGCAAGTCGCTCTGGAGAATAGACGCTGCTGAGAAGAGCGCGAGCCAATCGGAGAAGCTGGTGTTCTGGTGGGCCATCGTGGCGACGCTCGTGGCGATCGTCGGGCTCGAGGTGCTCCCGTACAAGGAGGCGAACCAGATAAGCGAGGTCCTGGGCCCGGTCGCGCTCATCTGGATACTCGCGGCGTCCTACTTCCTGTACAAGGCCACCAGGACGAGCCTCGAGAGCGCGACCGTGACCTACGAGAGGATAATCGTCGCGTTCGCGCTGGTCGCAGTGGTCATCGCGGTCAGCGCGGTCGCGTTCTCCATCACCGACGCGAGGCTCGCGGTCTCCCTGGAGACAGTCGCAATCGCGTGGCTGATGGGAGCGTCATACTTCATGTCCAAGACCCTGAGGTCCACATCGATCGTGGACTCCCTCAGGAAGGAGTTCAGGGTGACTGGGAAGATCGAGTACATCGACATGGGCAAGGCGAAGGCGTTCAGGTCCGTCAAGTACGGGCTCATCGGGCGGCCGGACTACATAATCAAGCTCGACGACAGGATCATACCGGTCGAGGAGAAGAAGGGGAGGACGCCCAAGGGACCGCTGTTCTCGCACATCCTCCAGATAGCGGCATACTGCCTCCTGATAGAGGAGGAGACCGGCAAGGCGCCGCCCTATGGCCTCCTCAAGTACCCGGAGCACGAGCACGAGATCGAGTACAACGAGGACCTGAAGAGGCTCCTCTTAGACAAGCTCAACATGATGCGGGAGTCGCTGCGGACCGGGGAGGTGCACAGGAACCACAACCGGCTTGGGAAGTGCGAGCACTGCTCCCGCAAGAGCCAATGCCCGGAGAAGCTCGCATGAACTCGGCCCAGATCACTCGACGGTGACCGTCTTCGCGATGTTCCTGGGCTTGTCTATCGGACAGCCCCTGGCCTTCGCAAGGTAGTACGCCCACAGCTGGAGCACCACGATCGTCGGCACGGGCGAGAACACGGGCGGGATCTCCCTGATGTAGATGGCATCGTCCACGAACTTCGGCAGCTCGGAGTCCCCCTCGAACCCTATCGCGATGATCGGGCTGCCCCTGGCCGAGACCTCGGAGATGTTCCCGAGCATCTTGTCGTACGTGTGGTCCTTGACGGCGATGGCCACCACGGGCGAGTCCTTGGAGAACAGCGCGAGCGGCCCGTGCTTCATCTCCCCGGCGGGGAAGCCCTCGCCGTGGATGTACGAGATCTCCTTGGTCTTCAGCGCGCCCTCGAGCGCGATCGGGTAGTTGATGCTCCTGCCGATGAAGAACATGTCCTTCGACGACGAGTACTTGTTCGCGAGCCCCTCGATGACCTCCGCCTGGTTGAGCACGTCCTGGACATCCCTCGGCAGCCCCCTCAGGTTGCCGATCATCGTCCTCCGGGCCTGGATCGTCAGCGACTTGTTCTGCACCCCGAGGTCCATCGCGAGCAGGTACAGTGCGATGAGCTGGGTCACGAAGGTCTTCGTCGCGGCGACGCCGATCTCCGGCCCGGCGCGGGTGTAGATGACATGGTCGACCTCGCGGGTGATTGCCGAGCCCACGACGTTCGCGATTCCCACCGTCCTGTTGCCCCTCTTCCGGGCCTCCCGGGCCGCCCCGACGGTGTCCGCGGTCTCCCCGCTCTGGGTGATGAGCACGACCAGCGGGTTCTCCTTGGGCACGGACGAGTACCTGTACTCCGAGGATATCTGGACGGTCGTCGGGATCTTCGCGAGCTCCTCGATGATGTACTTCCCCACCAGGCCGGCGTGGTACGACGTGCCGCACGCGACGATCTTGACGCTCGAGAACGCCTCGCCGTTGAAGAGCGGCTCGGGGTCGACGGCCTCGATCCTGCCCAA
>JAJYIS010000064.1 GCA_021789945.1 Thermoplasmata archaeon
CCGATCTACGCCCATCGGGCCAAGCGCTGGGCCGAGTGGCGGGCCGGGCGTGGCCTTGCCGCCGTCAACCAGCACATCGAGTTTCTCTGGCATTGTGTTCATCTCTCCTTCTCGAGGACCCTGACATGGTCCCCTCTGATCGTGACAGGTATCGGCACCATGGCCTCGAACAGCTCGACCGTGATCTCCTCCTTGTTGTGGTCGATCTGCTGGACCCGGGCCTTCTCGCCCTTGAACGGGCCTGCGATGAGCTCGACGATGTCCCCTTCGACTATGCCAGACACTATCGGCTTCGGCGTCAGGAAGTGCTCTATCTCCGCGAAGGTCGTTTCGCCCTTCACTATGCCCCTGGTCCGCCTTACGCCCTTGACGATGTCCCTGAGCATGTCGGTGTTCATCGCCTCGACGAACACGTAGCCCCGGATCGTCGCGGGCGACAGGATGGCGAACACCCCTATGGGTTTCGGCTTCGCCCTGCTGGCAATCGAGTCGGCGACGGTCTTCTCGTGGCCTATCGAGGTCTTGACCGCGAGCATCGACTGCCTCGCCGTGGCCTGCAGGGTCGCGACGTCGTTCATGCTCGGGTTCTCTTTTAGGCTCGCGTTCACGAGCACGGTGATCTTGTCGCCGTACCTCGCGCCCGTGGGCGACGTGATCTTGAGCGTGAATGTCTTCTCCTGGCCTGGCATCATGTCGAACGTGCGCTCGGCCGCCTGGTCCGCCGAGGGCGTGTTCTCCCAAACCGCGCCTATCGCGTCGTAGAGCTTCACGAACCACTCGGGCGACCCTTCCTCCGTGGCCGAGAAGATCGTGTCGACCTTGATGACGAGCGTGTGCGGCTGTCCGTCGTCGGGCGCCTTCAGGGACATCTCGAACTCGGTCGCGTCCCCTGAGGCCATCATGCGCTTGGTCTCCCCTTGGATGTTGAACTGCAGGGCCTTCGCCGCCGGCGGAGGCGCTGGCGCCTCCTTCTTGTGCTCTTCCTTCTTCTTAGGCTCTGCCACGTCAAACAAACTCAAAACGATCCCTCATTGAATTGGAGCGCGCCCGTCACGATCCTCCGAAGGCCTTCAAGATCAGCTTCGAGCCGTACTCGAACAGCCAGTATATCAGAAACCCGAGGCCTCCGATCAGGATCAGGCCCAGGGACGTGATCTGGGTGACCTTGATGTATTCCTCGCCCGTTGGCCTCCTCGCCATCCTGAGGACCCTGCCGTACCTGCCTTTCCCGACGTGCTTGGTCCTCTCCTCTATCTTCCTCTGGAGGTCCCAGGACTTGTCCACTATCTCTTTTACATCGGGCATGGTGATGTCTTCCTAGTACCGTACCTACTTAATAAAGTCTAGTCCCAACGCGGCCTTCTTCTTCTCCTTCGAAGGGCCGAATATGTGCTTCGACTTGACCCCGGTTATGACCACCATGACCCTCATGGTGCTCTCGAGGGTCTCGTCTACCGCGGCCCCCCAGATTATTCTCGCGCCAGGGGTTATCTTGGACTGTATGATCTCAGCGACCTTCTCGGCGTCCGTGACGGTCATGTCCGGGCCGCCCGTGACATTGACCAGGGCCGCCGTGGCCTCGCTGATGTCCATCTCGATCAACGGCGAGTTTATCGCCTCGTTCGTCGCGACGACGGCGGCATCGTCATCGTCGCTCTCGCCGAGCCCGATCATCGCGACCCCGCCCGACTTCATGACGGTCTTGATGTCGTTGAAGTCAAGGTTCACGAGGCCGGGCTTGGTGACTACCTCCGTTATCCCCTTGATGGACCGCATCAGGACCTCGTCAGCCACCTTGAACGCGGCGTTGAGCGACAGCCTCGGCACGAGCTCGATCAGCCTGTCGTTCGGGATGACTATGACCGTGTCCGCGACGTTCCTGAGTCGCTCCAGGCCCCACTCGGCGTTCTCGGCCCTGACGGCCCCTTCCGCCTGGAACGGGTATGTGCATATTGCGACCGTGAGCGCCCCGAGCTCCTTGGCTATCTGGGCCACGAACGGCGCCGAGCCAGTGCCCGTCCCGCCGCCCAGCCCACAGGTCACGAACACGATGTCAGCATCCGACAGGGCGTGCTTCAGCTCCTCCTCGGCCTCCCTGGCGGCCTCCTCGCCGACCTGTGGCAGAGCCCCCGCGCCCAGCCCTCGCGTCACACGTCTTCCAAGGAGTATCTTGTGCGGCGCCTTCGTCATGAGGAGGTGCTGGGCGTCCGTGTTCGCCGCGAACAGCTCCGCCCCGATGATCCCGGCCTCGGCCAGCCTGTTGATGGTGTTCGAGCCGCCTCCGCCGCAGCCGATGATCTTGATGTCGGTCTTGAGATCCAGAAGTATCTTCTGCAGCTCCTCGTCCTCAGCTGTTAGCGCCTGGAAGCCCTCGGGCTTCTTCGCTTGGGCCTGTTCCGCGGCTTCTAGGACGTTGTCGACCAGGGACTTCATGCCGAACGCCTCCGAGATGTACCTATCTAATGTGACAAAGCACAGCCGTGAGACCAGCTCACGGACTGCTTCCACCGTAGCTTATCACTGGTCTTAAAAGTTTCGGGATGGGCCGGGAGGCGCCAGACCTAGTCCTAGCGGACTAGGTCTACCTCGCCGACGCCCTTGAATCTCCTTTCGGTGGGGGGCTTCCCGAGGATCTGCTTGGACTTCACGCCCGTCGCGACGAGCATGACCCTGACGGTCTTGTCCATCGCGGGGTCGATCGCCGCGCCCCAGATGATCCTCGCGTTCTGCCCGACCCTGGTCTGGATCTCCTCGGCCGCGTGCTCCGCCTCTGAGATCGTCATGTCGGTCCCGCCGATGACGTCGATGAGCACCCCGTTCGCCTCGCTGATGTCGACCTCGAGGAGTGGCGAGTTGAGCGCCTGGTCGATGGCCTCTTGGATCCTGTCGTCTCCGGGCGCGTCGGACTCTCCCAGGCCGATCATTGCGACTCCCGCGCCCTTCATGATGGTCTTGACATCGTTGAAGTCCAGGTTGACCAGCCCCGGCCTCGTGATGACCTCGGTCAGGCCCTTGATGGATCTCATCAGGACCTCGTCAGCCACCTTGAAAGCGGCGTTCAAGGAGAGCCTCGGGACTATCTCGAGCAGCTTGTCGTTCGGGATGACCACGACAGTGTCCGCGGAATCCCTCAGTCGCTCGAGCCCCCACTCGGCGTTCTCCATCCTCATCTTGCCCTCTCCCTTGAAGGGCAGAGTGGCGACAGCTATCGTGAGCGCGCCCATCTCCTTGGCCGTGCGCGCGACCACCGCAGCCCCCCCCGTCCCGGTCCCGCCGCCGAGGCCGCAGGTGACGAAGCAGATGTGCGTGTCCATCAGTATCTTCTTCAGCTCCTCCTCGGCCTCTCTGGCAGCCTCCTCGCCGATCTGCGGGAGCGCGCCCGCCCCGAGGCCTCTGGTGACCCTCCTGCCGAGCAGGAGCTTGTGCGGTGCGTGAAGTGTCAGAAGGTGCTGTGCGTCAGTGTTCGCGGCGTATAGCTCAGCGCCGATGATCCCCTCGTCGTAGATCCTCGCGATCGTGTTCGACCCGCCGCCACCTACCCCTATGATCTTGATGTTGGTCTTCAGGCCTCTGAGTATCGACTCGAGCTCTGCATCAACACGCTGGTCGGCGCCGAGCGCGGCCGCCTGGGCCACGCCTGCGCCTGTTGTCTCTTCTCGGGCAAGGGCGTCTTCGACTAGGGATCTCATCATTCTGGGTCACCTTTTGGGGACGTGAAGCGGGATATGCTTCCGACTGCTGGAAGTGCATCCCTCACGCGCGTGCGCGTGCACATATAAAATCGTGATGTGAGTATAAAATAGTTTGGGCCAGTCGTCCACGCTCGCTCTGCCATGATTTCCTGGATGTCCCGGGACAATTCTTTTCCGTCCGCTCGATGATTCGAAGCCCGTGAAAGCCCGGGCGCACGTGTTCTTCTCAGGCCGGGTCCAGGGAGTCTTCTTCAGGGCTCACGCCAGGAAATGCGCGGTCTCGCTCGGGCTCACTGGATGGGTCAGGAACACGCCCGACGGCCGGGTCGAGGCAGTGTTCGAGGGCGAGGAGAAGGCCGTGGCCGAAGCGGTGGATTGGTGCGCGACCCGGCAGCCGTACGCGAAGGTGTCGTCGAAGGAGGTCGAGATGTCCGGTGCCACGGGCGAGTTCGAGTCCTTCGAGATCGTCCACTGATCGGGCTACTTCACGGCGATGATGGTCGCCGTCAGCACTCCAGTGATCGCGACCGCCGTCATCAGCTCGTAGTCCAGAAGGAGGAGCAAGATCGTCATGAGGACCCCGACGGTCCTGCCCACATTCAGCAGGAGTTCCCTCAAGAGCACGCCCTTCTTCTTGTACCGCTCGAGCTTGTCCAACAGCATCGTGAACAGGAATGCCGGGATGATCGCGAGGAAGAAGTAGGTCAAGCTCATCCCTAGCAGGTACCCGTCAACCGAGGGTGAGAGGGCGGAGAAGACGACCGACGCCCCGCACAGGACGGCCCCGATCATGAGAATCAGCCGCCGGCCCTTGATCCTGTCCGAGAGATAGCCGAGCGCGACAGTCATGATCGCCCCCCAGAGCGCGAAGAGGGAGAGATACTGGCTGAGGGTCGACACCGTGGTGGCGAACTGGAAACTGATTATCGGGATCGCAATCCAGAACACCCCGTCGATCACCCCTTCGACGAACAGGCCGTACATCAGCCTCGAGCCCACGCCCGCGAAGTCGAGGCTCGTCTTCTCCTTCCGGAGTATGCCGCTGGTGACGGACTGCAGGAGCTCCGGGATGATCATCCTCTCCCGAAGCTTCCCCAGCACCCGTAGGCCTGACATGTAGAACAGGTCGACCGCGATCATCGCAATCGCGAACACGAACAGCGCATCCCACGAGATGCCCGTGATGAGCAACCCCCCGAGGAGCGGTCCGACCGCTGTGATGAGCGGCCACACGAGGAAGTACACGCCTATGGTCGCGCCGCGCGCCTTCACCGACGTGATGTGCATCATCAACGTGTTGTACGGTATCCAGAACGTGACGATGTAGATCCCGTACATCATGGATGGGAACACGATGACCAGCCAGCCGCCGAACAGTCTGACATCGGCCAGCAGCATGAGCCCAGCGTAGTAGAGCATGATGCTGATCAGGCCCGTGTTCATCGACGCCGAGAAATTCCTCACGACCGTCTTCGCGGCGAAGAGCAGGAGGAAGATCGGCACCGCGCATGATATGAGTATGAAGACCGAGCACGCGATGTAGTCGTAGCCCTTCCCGATGAGGTAGATCAGGGCGAAGCTGTTCGCGGCCGTGTTCGCGACCGCCAGCAGCGACTGGATTATGATGAGCGCTCCGTGCTTGCGATATAGCGCGCCCAGGTACTCTTTCAGCCTCGGTCCTGGCATGTCAGTCCCGGCATCCGACGAGGACCCGCACCGAGTCCGGAGGCTTGTTACTTGTCATCGGGCCTCTACGAGAAGCCCGGCCCGTAGGTCTCCCGCGGGTTGTCCTGGTGTATCTTGTACGCCTGCTCCTCGGTCATGAGCCCCTTGCTGATGTACGTGAGGGTGCGCTTCGGGACCGTCGTGATTGCCAGGACCGCGCCTGGCCTGGTCTTGTCGTCGAGGAAGTCCGTCTCCATGAGGAACCTCGTCCCCTTGGCGAGCGCTGCCTTGATCGGGTCTCTGCCCGCGAGCACCGAAGGCATCAGCCCGTGGTTCTCCTCGGGGAGCACGAACGGCGGACAGAAGTGCTTCACGACCCTGTGCCTCGGCAGACCCACCTTGTCCGCCATCTCTCCAAGTGATTCCATGGACTCCGTGGTCGCGCTCTCGGTGTGGAGCACGATCGCGCATCCGACATCCTTCGCCAGGCGCATGCCGTGGAACATTATCTCGTTCGAGACGTTCCAGGCCTCGGTCGATACTGGGAAGTGCGGCCTTCCGACCTCTCCTATAGCGAGCGCCTTCCCCTCCTGGACGTACTTGGCCGCCAGCTCCATGCCCTCCATCATGAGCTGGGCGGCCTTCTCGAGCCCGAGGAGCTTCTCTATCTCCAGGAGCTCCACCGGATACGGACCCACGGTCGCGAAGGCCTTGACGCGGGTCTCCGAGTTCACGCGGTCCTTCAGCCTTACCGTGATGTCGTAGGCCCTCTTCCAGTCGTTGGACGACCTGACCCTGAACTCCTCCTGCGGCGGACCGGAGATGATGAGATGGGTCCCGCCTGCCTTCTCGAAATCTCGTACGGAGTCGACATGCCGTCCCCTGACTTCCTCAAGGTGAACGTGATTGTCCAGGATCGGGACTGCCATGACCCGGAACCTTGCTCTACTTCAACAGGCCCGCGGCCTTGAGCTCCTCGGTGATCTTGTCGACTGCGGCCTCGACGTCCTCGGGCTTCCTCGCGCCCGTGCAGACGAGCTTGCCGCTTCCGAAGAGCAGCACGACTACCTTGGGCGAGTCGATCCTGTAGACCAGGCCTGGGAACTGCTCGGGCTCGTACTCGACCTTCTCGAGGCCGAGGCTGATCGCAATCGCGTTGAGGTTAATCTGCGCTCCGAGATCGCTCGACGCGACTATGTTCTGGACCTCAATCTTCGGCTCGACCTTGATCACGATGCCCGCTGCCTCGATCTGCTTCGCGACCTTGCTTATCGCGGTCTTGACCTGCTCGAGACTCTTCGCTCCCGTACAGACGACCTTGCCGCTGCGAAAGAGCAGAGTGGCCGTCTTCGGCTCCTTGAGCCTGTATATCAGTCCCGGGAATTGTTCAGGCTCGTACTCTGCGCCGTCTAATGCAAGCGCGATCGCCTGCAGATCTAGCTCCCCTCCGAGAGATGTTGAAGCCACAACATTCTCTATTTTGATGACTGCCATTAAAAGCACCACCGGCCCGGACCATATTTAAATAGGTATTTAAAAAGCTTGCCAGAAAAAGCGTCGTTTCCATTGGACGTTTCTGGGCTAACTGGCTACTGCTGTTGCCGAATTTCGAGTCGGTATTCCGGGCCTTCATCCTCGAATCCCCTGTGGACCGACGACCACTGGGCTTGCCATCGCTCTTTGCCGAAGCGATTTCCTGAGACATCGATCAGAAGCTCGCCAATAGAGTGTTGGTTAAATAGCCAGCAGTCGATTCTGGACGGGGGGAGGAATCGTGGTATTTTTGAAACGTACGACCAATGTTATCGCTGCGTGCGCCGTTCTGGCATTCGCCTCGATCGCGGCGCCCCTCGCAGCGGGTGCGCAGGCAAAGTGGACATTAGCCATCTACATGGACTCCGACAACGACCTCGACGCGTATGCGCTGATGAACATCCAGTGGCTGATGTCAGCGCCATCCAGCAAGTCGGTGAACTTCCTGGTCCTCTGGGACAGCTCTACCGGGCCGGCTAAGATGCTCAAGATATCTCATGACAAGATGACCGAGCTGACCGACTTCGCGCTTGATGGAAAGGAGGTCGACATGGGAGATCCAGCGACGCTCGTCGCGTTCGTCGACTATATCAGCTCCAAGTTTGCGGCGACAAACGTCATGGTTGACCTATGGGACCACGGAGATGACTTCCGCGGGATATGTTACGACTACAACACGGGGACGAGCCTCTCGTTCGACATGCTAACGCACAAAGAGATCGGTACCGCTCTCGCTGGAAAGCACGTGAACATCATCGCGGGCGATGGCTGCGGCATCGGCTGCATAGAGGCGGCATACGAATACGTGAGTGCCGGCGTCTCCGCCGAATGGTTCGTCGCGAACGAGAACTACGTTCCTCTTGACGGCTTCCCATACGCCGCTATCGCGAATGACCTCGTTGCGAATCCTGCGATGACGCCCGAGCAGCTAAGCCAGGATATCACCGTGAGATACGCTGAGTACTATCAGGGCGGCTGGCTCACTGAGCTTTCCGCGATCAAGCTCTCGGCTGTCGCCAATCTAGCGAACGCGCTCTGGGATGTGACTTCGATCCTGATGAAGGACATGAAGGACTATCGCGGCTTGGTGGCTTCGGGCAAGGCGAAGGCGACGATGGGATGGTCGCAGTATGGTTGGGAGGGATTCGTCGACCTCCCGATGGTGTTCAAGGTGATCTATGGCGGAGCCGTCCAAGGATCCGACCTCCAGGTTCAGACGGGCGAGCTCCTGAGTTCCATCCAAGCAGCGATCCCATATGTCGGGATGTCCACGCCTGGATACGTTTGGGACTTCGGCGGCATGGCCGTGTTCTTCCCAGGCTCCGAAGGGTCCTATGTCCACAACACGTTCTGGTATGGATCCTTGTACCCGACGATGCAGTTCGCACAGGACGGATGGCTGGACTTCCTCAATTCGTACTTCGGGGGAAACCAGGTCCTTCGAGGAAGTGCGAGGTGAAACCCCTTACACATCTTTCTAGCCATAGTCTGCCTCGTTCCTCCGCCCTCGAGCTCTTGTCCCGCGCGTCAGACTGAGCGCGACCTGAGGCATGCTGGACGTAGATCTTTTCGGACGTGGGAGGAGGGTTGCTAATAATGCCGTTCCGCACTGCCAATTAGAGAACTGTTACTGGCAGGTATTGCCGTCCATCCTTGAGGTTTGTCGCATCGTATTGAGTGCCATAGGGCTGGTTGACGAACGGATAGAAATAGTAAGATACCGTTTTCGGTTTGGAAAGTGGAGGGGGATAGCACGGCCAAAGAGAGGGTTGTTGCGTACTCGTGTCCGGTCAAGATCAAACTCATTCTGCCAAACGATTGCGTGCTCGATGAGAAGGCACTAAAGAAGAGGATAGAATCAGCGGGACCTCAACTGTTCATGGGCCTCTGCGACGCTTGCCCTTACTTTCAGGAGCGAGGCAAAGAGTAATCACTCTGCTATCTTTCTCTTCTTTCCTGGCTCTAATCTCTGAGTCGATGGATCTTCTAACAAAATCAGATACGGAGGACATGCCCCATTCTGGATTTGCTTTGATCAGTTCCTCGATCCTCTTCCAGAGAGCCCTATCCATTTTGAGGGTGACTCGGTCATCCTTGGGGGGCATGTGCTCAGTTCGGCTGATTGTAGTCCTAGCTATGTATCTTTTTGCTCATTTCAAAGGCAGCTCGAACTGATGCTGGCCAGTACAGCAAAGGTCATATAGAATGTACTCCAATTGTAGTACGAGTTTCGCGGGGCTAGATGGCGCATATGAGCGACGAGGACGAGAAGCAAGTCAGGTTGTGTCCAACGTGCGGGTGTCGTGTTCCCCCTTCTGAGAACATGTGCCCTCAATGCGGAAACGTCTTTCGCAAAGAGGATTCAGATTGGGAATGGAGGCTCATTTCAAAGCATTCTAAGAACGGCAAAGAGGAGACTGATGAGGAGGAAGACGAGTAGCTATTCGCTCACGATCAACACCGGTTTCGGCGGGCATCAAGGCATATATACGGGGGGATTCACGCCACTCTCTCCACCCACGCTGCACCGAAGCCGGTGCCTCCCTCAATTTGAGCAATCGTAAGAGTGATGTTTGTAGCGGGTCTCTTGAAATGAGCAGCATCATTAGTCTGCTGGACGGAGTCTGTCCCGAGATAGAATCCCAGCTGAAGCCTAGGCTTAGTGGACTCCAGCGATTCCTGATCATCCAATTCCTCCCGCAGACTTGGGTTTTCGAGACGGAGAATCAGGTAGTCTCCCTCGTTGTTGACCAGCAGGGGAGTGCCTTCACTCAGGCCATGAATAGAGGAGGAAGGGATGTCACAATTCGTTGGAAGCACGATTATCTCGCGTCGGTGCTGAAGACAAGGAGCATCGCCCACGTGCCCCAAGGTGAAAGCCCCACAATCATATTCCACAGTCTGAAGGGACGCACGGCCTTCGATTTCCTCAGAAAACGGCTGGGATTATGACCTCGAATTGAGCCGGTTTCTTGATGTGCTCACGTCAGACTTGTGTCCTCCTGGCACACCCGGATTGATCCTACTTAATGCAACAATACCCAATTCTGGCAAACTATAAATAGTCGTCAGTCCATACTGACAATCGTCTGACAAAACAGGCGATATTGTCGGACGAGGAAGGCGGCCACATGGTCGAGTCCGAGCGCGTAACAATCAGGTTACCCAACGAGAGGATTCAAGCTCTCCAGGCGCTCGTCGACCAGGGGAAGTTCTCGACGATATCGGACGCGATCAGGGCCGCGATCGATAAGTTCGTCGAAGGGGAGTTCACGCCCGAGTACATCGAGAAGATGACGGTCGAGCTCCCCAAGGGCAATGTCGTCAGCCTGAAGCAGCTGGTCCAGGAGGGCGACTCCGTTTCTGTCGACGATGCGATCAGGAACGCAGTGCGCGAGTACATACGGAAGCGAGTGTCCAAAGCGATGGAAGAAATGGATCGGTGACGCTCTAACACAGGCGCAGGGATGGGACGATGGTCGCACACACGCACGCACATGAGCTGATGCGCTCAAGGGGGTCGGTCGAGCTTGCTCGATAAGCTCATGAACGACGCCCTCAGCGGAGGGTGCGACTTCGAGGCCCACCTATCCCCGAAGATGGCAGTCATAGGTTGCGGAGGCGGTGGCTCCAACAGCGTCAACAGGCTGATCAAGACCGGGCTGGAGGGGGTCGACACCATCGCGATCAACACCGACCGGTTCCACCTCGCCAGGATGAACGCGGGCAGGTTGCTACTCATCGGGGAGCATGCGACGCAGGGCTACGGCACCGGAGGCAATCCTGCGCTGGCCGAGAAGATCGCCTACGAGGAGTTCGACAGGATCGAAGCCCTCGTCCGCGGATACGACATCGTATTCATCACCGCTGGCATGGGCGGAGGCACGGGCACCGGCACGGCCCACGTCGTCGCCGAGGCCGCCCGGAAGCACGGCGCGATAGTCGTCGCGCTCGTCACATTACCATTCGACATCGAGAGGAGCAGGTTGAGGACAGCGCTCTCTGGCATCGGAAAACTGAAAGAACGGGCCCACAGCACGATAATCCTCGACAACAACAGATTGCTCGAGATAGTGCC
>JAJYIS010000065.1 GCA_021789945.1 Thermoplasmata archaeon
AGCGTTTGAGGCTTCTCCCCGGTGCGGTTGGAGACCAGAACGTGAAGGCGACAATGCTGATCGCAATCGCATTGGCTGGAACGGCAATAACGATTGCGGCTATCGGATACGTTTTCCTTTCGGAGAGTGAGAAGAATTCGCATACTGGCAGCATCCAGCTCGTGAACTACAATGAGCAAAGGACATCGACTGGAGACGTTTTCACAGTAACCGTCAGCAACGATGGGACGGCGACGAGTAGCGCGACTATTCGATGTACTGTGGGAACTTTTCAAGGGCAGTATTACGGGAGCCTTGTTGTGACCCTCAGTCCGGGGGAAATCCAGACCTATTCCGTCAATGTTCCAATCCCCACAACGGACACGACACCGGTGAGCATCTACGATTGCGAGGTCGTCAACTTTTAGGAGGGTGGCTCAGTCAGCCCAGTGTGGCCTGCTTGTAATCGACACCGTCGACCTCGTGAACCTCTGACAGAAGATTGAGGACCTCCATGTACGCCGTGGCCCTGGAGACGGCCCCGCGCTTCTGTGCATCCTGATACCTGACCCATAGGATCGCCTTAAGCTCGATGATGTTCATGCGATCAGGCCCCAGAGTTATACTTGCATTTCCGGCAGCGGGCGGGCGTCGCATGGCAATCGTACCGGATGCATCGGAGCTCGCCCGACGCGACATATCCTAGGTCCTTGCACGTCTTCGAGAGGCCTCGCGCCATCTTCTCATATTCGACCTTGACGCGCCTGTGCTGTCTCTTCTTGATTGCGCGGGCCTCCGACGGCATGGCGGTCGAAATCATCGGGACACTGTCCAGTATATGAATCTCCGAGGTCATAGAAGCTGCTATCTCAGTGATTTCCTCGGGGATGTTGACGATTTCGTGGCTCGGGACGGGGGCGATCTCCTCGGGGGCCTGCGTCTCATGCGCGTCCACCCATGTCTGATAGTCAAGGGCTACGTCGTGCGTCTCTCTCCACGCATCATACCGAGCATATCCCGGAAGGCGGCGAATCATATCCGGCTCCTCTCGCAATCTCTCGGCGATCCGGTCGAGGACAACGATAAACTGTCTCTTCTGCGCGGCCTTCGGGTCGAAGCCACCCTTGAGCTCGCGGATATATCCGACCCGGTCCGTCAAGTCTAGGGCGTCGGCAATGTCGTTGACAGCCTTAACGAGCCGGGCCTTTCGGTCGACATCATAGCCTTCGATGATTGCGTCCCCGATCTCCCAGAAATCGGCGCCAGCCTCAGACTCGGGATGGATGACCGTCCGCAGATTCTCGTACAGGTATTCGGTCATCCCCGAGACGGGACACTTCTCCTCGAGGATCTCGTTAGCCAGCTCGGATATATCCGGAAGCTGGCCCTCTTCTGCATTCCCAAAGCCTGCCATTGATTCACCAATTCCGTATTAGCGTATTCAGTATATATAGGTAGCTATTTGAATACTAGCCTTTTGTCATCCAGTCCAAAATAGCCCGTTTTGCGTCAATACCTATATATACTGCTATGAGTATATCTTAACTAGGTGAAAACATGGCGACACTCGGCATTGAATCGACGGGCTATCGGTTGAATGATCTCCTCGGCGGTGGTCTGGAAATTCTTGATGAGGTCTCCGATGATGACGACCCACGAACAGAGAAGTACATCAGGGCAAAATACGACCCAGTTGGCGCACAGCAACGAATCCTTGACCCAAAGTCTCGGGACGCAATTGAAGGATTTCGCGTGTCCGGCCCCACTATGGTGGCTAAGAGGACCGCATTTGAGGACGACGCAAATGTCGACCGCGGAGTGGTCATCATGTGCGAGGCTGGGGAAAGGCCATTCCCCCTTGAGCTCATCGACCGGGAACGCTACTCTCTACTTCGTGACAAGCTCGCATTCTTCTGGCTTGAGCACTACTGTGATCCAATCCTCCTGCCGAGCGAACAGGAGATGCTATATGACCCCGTTCGGGAGACGACCGAGCCTCGGTTGCGAATGGCCGAGCACTACTTCTCAAAGCTAGCTCACCTACTCGGGGCTGAGGCGGAAGCGGACCTTCAGGGATTTGTCCAGGAGCAGGTAAGGGCCAGAGTGGAACTCAAGTCGGTGTCCGATGAGGGGCTAGTGATTCGGGTCCTCCATGGATTGATAGTCGACCGCATCGAGGGTTACCATCATACGCTCGAGCGGGACGGTTCGGCCCGGAAGGTCGTCGACACGTTGAGTATTGAAGCTGGTGGCCCAGGAAGATATATCATAGCGATAACACGGACTCCTGAGGACGGGGGAAGGGACACAGATTCCCAGACCATCGGAATCTCGTGGAACTATATTGCCAAACTCGCAAATCTGGCCTCTCGAAGGGAACCCGGAAAGATACTTCTGCCCTATTCAGTGCGTCAAGCACCGCTGAAGCGAATTGCGGGAAAGCCAGTCAGGACTATCTCGTTCAACCTCGATCGACTCGACGGAGCTTTCAGAACATTCGTGCCCGAATATGACCCGGGATGGAAACAACCCTTCGTCAAGAACTCGAGACAACGGGGCGTCGAGGACTTCATGTCAGCGCGGAGCCAGCATGTTTCGTCTAAGGATGGCCAGATGGATTTCAAAAATGCACCAAGTGATGTGCCAGTATCCCCGATTGTAACAGAAGTAACAGAAGTAACACTTTGCGGAGGTACGAACAGCCTCGAAAAAGAAGAAGAAGAGAATAGAGAGGGGGTCGTACCATCCAGAAGTGTTACAAGTGTTACTTCTGTTACAGGTTCGGCATCTGGCTCAGGCTTATCCGCTGAACTGGCGAGCGAGAAGACATACGGCAAAACGGCCCCCGACGATCTGAGGCAAATCTTCGACGAGAAGGTCGCCTCTTTGCAGAAGAAGGCATGACCGTCAAGGAAGATGAAACATGTGTCTGCGATATGTGCGGGGCAATCGACCCATCGAAGGACATCAAGCTCTCCCCAGGCTGGACCAGGAAGGAGATCAATGCCAAGAACTCAATCCACCCAGACTATCTGCACTACTGCCCGAAGTGTTCCGCGAAGCTAGGAGGCTGACCAAGATGGGTGAGAAGCGGTACATCGCTGAGTTTGAGATGGATATAATGGCTGAGTCGGAAGACGAGGCCGAGCAAAAGGGAAATGAGATAGCGGTCTGGGATTTGAGAGGACTTCGGTTCATGGGAGCGCACATAGACACTACCCAGCCCACCAAGGAGGAGAAGTAGATGGGGCGGAAGAAGAAGGGCGAGGAGCTAGGCGAGACGCAGCTCCTCCATATCAACGTGCCAAAGAAGGACCTCGAGGTCCTGGACACGAAACTAAATGGTAGGGAGAGGACTGTAGTTGTCCGGAGGCTTATCTCGGATTACATCCGAGGGCGCATCCAGATCGACTGGTCGCATGACTAGGACAGTCCTCTCCCGTTGTTTTTAGTTTCACTGGAACCCGAAGAGACGGTTGCGCCTGGTCCGCTGGCGGGTGTTGAAGTCTCCCGCGTGGGCATAGTAGTTATTTCGCGGGTGGTGGTGCGCGTGGATCTTCGCGTCTCGGCTGGGGTCCCTACGGGCGTACCGATGCTTGCCGATTTTGAGCGCGCCATCCCTGCGCCGGTAGACCTGTATGCGACGGCCACGATAGCTTCTTGTGACGATCTTACCTGGCATTCAGTATCACCCCCTGCCCGGCCACGGGCCAGCGTTGACGAAGAGTTCAGCTTAAGACCTCCCGACGAGCGATCTCACGATCCGGCTAAACATCGCAGGAGCCACTATCCAGCCAGCTAAGACTATGAGCAGGAACGGGACGATAGCGTATGTGATGATGCCCGTCGTGTCGTGAATCCCGAGCGACAGCAGGAATGAGTACGTCACGGCGTCCTCGGTCGCGTCCTCAACGCCCGTCAGGTGCGCTCCAGTGATGCTGGTCGAGTACCCGGAGATCGGCCAATAGAGCACGATCCCGAAAGCCCATGTGACCATCAAGAGGGCTACCGTGTACTTGATGTCCCATCGGGCGGATAGGACCCAGTAGCCCAGGAGCGTTAGGAATCCGCCGAAGAGGATATACCACATGAAAAGGGAGTTCAGCGGGGACATGGGCGCGATGAACTCTAGGACCTGCTTTCGGGATGCGATGAAACCGAGCCCTGCGAACATCAGAGCCACCTTGAGTACGCTTGAGCTCGGACCCGTCACGCGAGCACCCCCGCAGCGGCAGAGACGATGATGGTTATGCAGACCATGAGGATGATTCGCGTCTGTGTGCCGTCCCCGTACCTTCGCCTGAGCCTCGGTTCCACGCTAGGGATGATCGCGGCCGCCCAGCCGACCGCGAGGAATACCAGAGCCCAGGACAGCGCTACGGACCCTATGTAGAGCATCATCCCGTTGTAGACAATCGGGCCGAAGAAGAAGTCCGTCTTGGTCTGTGTGGCGGTCGAGGAGAGCGTGAAGTATATCCCGAAGTTCTTGCCCTGGCCGACACCGACCGATCCGACCCCGTCCGTCAGGATGATGATGGTCCTGCCCGTGTAGACCCAGTCATTGACAGGGAGCTGACGGTTCGAGGATTGGTCGACGACGGTTATGCTCGCCAGGACCAATTGGTCGCCGCCTGTGAAATTCAAGGTGACGTACATCTCCCCGGAGTATGCGGTCGACCAGGGATTCATCCATTGGACCGCTGTGTAGAGCATCGAGTTCCCGTTCAAGGTCCCCGTCGTGTAAGACTGAGCAATCAGGTTCGGTGCTCCGATCCCGTTCGTCCCGTTGGCGTCCCAGTAGGTGAACGTGAATGTCCGAGTTTCGGACGCGTTCAGGCGGGACAGAACCATGTGGACGCCTCCAGCCGTGACCTCGAAGTTATTGCCGTTCGTGAGCGTCAGGGCGTTATTGACATCATAGACGGTCACAGTCGATTGGTCGACGCTCGCGTTCCTGGGGAACGAGATGAACCAGTAGGGACTGTAATAGTCCAGACTGGTCGTGTCGTTGAGCGTCAGCGTGGCCTTATACTCGTGGAGAGAGGCGTAGTAGGTCACGGTGTACTCGGAGATCTCCCGCCAGGTCGTCGCCCTCGAGACGGTCACGCTCTGGTTCGATTGGACAGTCACATTCTGCCCGTCCAGATTGAGCGTGGCTGGGAGATTGACCGAGTTCAAGAGGTTCGAGCCGCTAGTCGTGTTCACCCAGACATGCGACTGATAGTTCCCAGAGAATGCGAGCGAGTCCGAGTCGATGTAATAGGTCGCACCCACCAATGATGGATGGGGGCTCCAAAGCGCCACTGAGGTCCCAGTACCGTTCTGATATGTGGTAGCCTGAAGTATCAGGAACGGGTCCAGCTTGAGGCCGTTGTCGACGGTCAGAGTCCTTAGCTTGGTGGGTGCGAGAGGGAGATTGTCGTATATGACGACGGTTGAAGGCATCAGAAGGCTTGTGATGACCTGCTGAGACGATTGCATTCCCTGGACTGAGGATACGATCTCGGAGAGCGTCGTCCCGTTGATGAACAGGAACGAGGCGTTTAGGCCCTGCATCGGGATCGTGCGATAGTAGAATACAGTCTCGCCAACGGTCCCGTTCGAGTCATAGAATGTAACCTCGAAGGTGTAGTTGCCGCCCTTCAGAAGTTGCTCGGTCTGCCAGTGAGGGCCGACAAAGAACTCATAAGGCGCTCCGGAGTTATTCCAGAAGATGTGCAGGAGCACGGGCTGGTCGTTCATGTTCCAGACGGTCCACGAGTACGTCGGCACGGGGATATTGGCGTAGATGTCTGACGAACTCGTCATCACGGTGTAGTCGATGAGGCCGTTCCCGAAAAAGTCCTCAACGCGCAGGGTGTAGACAGTGTTCGGCTCAAGGGGATAATCGGCCCGAGGCATTTGCTCAGCGCCAGAAGCGTTGTAGGTGGCTCCAGGCGACATCATCACCATGAGCGAGCCCCAAGGCATCCCCGCGCCCGTGAATGCGTTATACAGCGAAACGTGCACGGTGGAGTAGGGCGCGACCTTGGGGACGGTGAACCACAGACGGTAGCATATCGAGCTATAAACGCTGGAGAGCTTGAGCGTCGTCGAGGTCTCAGTAGCGGTTGCGTATGGCACGGATGACACGAAGCTCCAGTCCGAGCTGCCCTTCGTCATGACGATGTTCAATGAGTTCGGGACGGTGTCGATTGCGAAGGCGTACTGGTCATAGGTCAGGTTCCATTCCGAGATCTCAGGCAGGATCGTCGAGTTCAGCCACGAGCCGTTGGTCAATTGAATGCCGACAGGCGTTCCGCCAATCGCGTATGCGACCTGGAGCTCGGCTGGCGATGACGACCCGCCATCATACAGGTTAATGAACTCTGGCAATGTGCTGTCAGGCGCAACCTTGGAGTCTCTTGAGGAGTTCAGCATGAATTGAGAATACCCACCGGGAACGACCACAGACACTGGCATAGACACCTGATACCACGCGCCCGCAGAAATCGAGGCGGTGTTGAAGAGTGTCCCCACAAATCCGCCAGTGGCGTTCCAGCTCGGAGGCCATGAGCTGAAGGCCGTCTGCCAGACCTGAACATTGAAGTCTATGGAGGAGGCGTCAGTCTCTATTCTGACTCTGAGGCTCACGGATAGGATGACCGCATTCGACGGAACTGTGGATGTATTGAAGGATAAGAAGGTCCGCATGGTCATATACGTCGGCGAGAACGAACGCGCTACCTGTCCGATGGAATCCGTCGTAGAAGTGAGATTCCCGTATGGCGGGTACTTGTCTGAGGTCTGCAGCCGACCCCCCTCGAGCGAGTGGACGACATAGAACGTTGCGGAATCGGCGCTCGCGCCCTGCGGGACCTTGACGATCGGGACCAACAGCATTGCGATGAATAGCAGACTCACAGTCACGGCCCTTACTCTGGACACCCATCCCTTGCTACCATCCATCAAGTATCACCATCCGAACGAAAGAGGCGGAATCGGAGACGAGAAAAAGAAGATGATGTAGAGGGCGAGGAGAATCATCACCGTGCCGATGAAGACCTTGCCCTTCTTGGTGATTATCCGGTGCGCCTTCTTGCCGTTGAATATCTTGGCCATCCCGATCAGAAGCGAGCCGCCAATGAGCAGGAATAGGACCGAGATCTGCAAGATGGCTCCTGGCCAGAGATAGATGTTCCAGCCGGTCCCCTGAGCGTTCCTGAGCACGGGCGCGTTCGCGGAGAGAGCGACCACGAGCGTTGTCTGGGCCATGCTCGATTTGCCGTCAGCGTCATAGACAATAAGTGTGAGCTGGTAGGTGCCAGCCTTGGTGTACTCGTGCGTCCCTGAGAGAGAGGTCGATCCGGAAGTGTCCCCGAAGTTCCAGATGACCGATGAGACATTCCCATATGAAGTGCTCTCGTACCAGAGTTTGTTTCCGTCTAGGCTGAACCTGAAGCTCGCCTGGATGATGGACCCAGCGCCACCCTGATACGGCCCGACAACGAGCGTCCAGTTCAACCAAGATGTGTAATTTCCATCGAACGCCGACACCGCGACGCTGTACGAGCCGATGCTCCCCCGAGTCGATATGCCCGACAGAAGCCCAGTGGTTCCGTTAAGCGACAGCCATATCGCATTCGAAACAAGGGAGTATGACACAGTGAAGTTGTCGGGATCAACCGCCATCACAACGAAATCGTACTGAGCGCATTCGCTCGTGGAGTTGTCTGGGCTCGTCGTGGTGAAGTGCGGGTCCTGATTTATGACTGTCAGGGTCACGTTCTGCCAAATCGTGTGGTTCCCTTCAGTCAGTGAGACGTCCAAGAGGAACGTCCCGCGAGTGTGCGGTGCTCGGAGTCTCAGGATGTGGCCAGTGGTACTGTTGATGCCGAGGCCCGAGAGAGTGGTCGACATAGCGAACGTGAGCGTTTCCGCCTCTCGGTCCGAACCGCTGGCGTTGTAGTAGAAGTCCGTTCCACAACTGAAGGACGTTATCGACGGGCTCGAAGTGAACGCCGGGGCTTGGTCGTTGTTGATGTAGAGAGCGTAACCGTTCTTTGCCAGAGTGCCGTTCCCCCAGTAGTTGTACGTCGTGATGTTCGACAACATCGTGTAGCTAGCGCCTGATTCGGTCGAGAGAGAATAGAATTCCTGCCCAGTCGCCCTCTTCAGTGTGTTGGAAACGCCTGTCAGGTGGACGAAGCTGGTGCCTTGCACGAAGCTGCCCGCGCTGGAATCCCACGACCCAGAGCAGGTTATGGAGGATGCCCTTGCGTTCAGGATGCCTCTTGTGCCCATCGTGATGGAGGTTGCGGAGAGAGAGTAGTTGTTCGCACTGAGGTCCAAGGTCATTGTGTTTGATGCATGATTGGAGATCACAACTAATGTTGAACCAAATCCAGTATTTGCTGCTAGCATCTGTGTGCAAGAGGTTGTTGCTGAAGATTCCAGCTCGAACTTGACTCCTGCATTGATTGTTCCCATGATGAGTGCCTTGTTAGCATTGTAGAAATCGAACGCGATTGTTCCTGAGCCAGCAATAACTCCATTATTTGCGAATGTCGCTCCTAGTGGCCAAGTAGAGAACCTTAGCGTCGCTCCACTCGCGATTGAAAGTGTTTTCCCTGAATCAATGAGGATATTCTTATTCGATGCGATCTCGTTCGCCAATGTGAATGTGGTGATCGTAGCATTTGCTGACACTTGCATTGAACCGAAGGTATTTGCGCCAGTCCACTTGAATATCAAACCATCAGTCATAAGTTGATAGTTTGTTGTTCCTGAGCTGATAGTTCCTCCGCTATATGTGAGCGAACCATAGAGAGTTACAAGGTTAGCAGTGTTGCCAGTGAATATTCCCGCCGCCTGATTGTACGAAGTGACGGAAAAGTTGACCCCCTGAGTAATCGTGCCTGTGTAGCCGGTCATGATATTGAACGACCCGAAGTTATTAGCGACATCCCATGATGTGCAACTCCCAGTATGAGCTGAGGTGAACCAGATGTTCTGCCCCGCGACCAAAGAGCCGTTCTGCCACGACCCGGCTGTGGATGCTGTGCTCGCGCTGTCTGCGATCCATGTGTTGTCGGAGAGGGTCGATGCCGTCAGGACCTTCTGCCGAGGCTGACACCCGTTCGCGGCAATCGAAAGTATGCCCTGGAGTAGTTCTTTTGCGATTTGGAGGCCGTGCCCGAACCATGCCCCTATATCGGACAGCCGAGATGAAAGGCCCTTAAACGCAATATCGACAGCCTTCTGCGCAGAGGAATCGACGATTCCACGATCTGAGGGTGCGGTCAACGGCGCAAGGCTCGTTAGAATCAGGAGAGTGGTCACTAGGACCGTTAGGCTACCTGCTTTCGTTCTCTGAGTGACACCAAGCATTTCGGCTCACCATGTCGGAAAGGGTTTTCAGATACGCTCAACCGAAGCTATTCCAGAAGATCGTGAAGATGGACACGAGTATCAGGATCATGCCGACAATGCGCCAACCGTTCCTCGTGAAGATGATCTGCGGAGCGTTCGGGACCATGGACATTATCCACATTGCCAGTCCCGCAAACAGCATCCCGTAGGCCGTCACTGAGATATGCAGAGAAGGCAGATTCCAGTCAAGTCCTGAGAGCTTTGGAAGTTCCTGCGAGCTACCCACCGAGATCGTCTTGCTCGCCACTGAGGAGTGCAAATTAGAGTCATATACGGTCAGGGAAATCGTGTACTCTCCGGGGCGCAGATAGTAGTGCGAAGGGCTCTGAGACGAGGACCCGGACCCGTCGCCGAAGTTCCAGACCCAGTCCGTGACCGCACCGTAACTCTGGTCCGTGCAATGGAGCTCCTGACCGCTGAGAGTGTAGGAGAACGAAGCCTGGAGAGTCGCAGAGTTCGCGGGCGAAGGACTGATGCTGAAGGAATGCGCCGAGAACCAGCCCGTATAGTTGAAAGATGCCATACTAGAAGGGTTCGTGCTGACAAGTGCGAAGGACTGACCATCCACGGAGACACGGTATGTCAAGCCAACCTCTCCCGAGAACGAATATTGCACGGTCGTTAAGGGGTCGGTGGATGTTGCCGACCAGCTCAGAGTCTGTGAGGAGTCGAGGAGCATAAGGATGTTCGAGAGAGCGCCGGATGTCGTCGTTGCCCCAATCGTCAATGAACCGATCGTGATGGATGTACTTCCGATTGAGATTGAGGTCGTCGAAATCGTATTAGCGAAGGAGTAGGTGACGCCGTTCCCTTGTTGCAGGATGACGCTGGGGTAGATCGTTACCGTTCCAGAGGGACTGGCCGCTTTGGTGCTGGAAGTGAGATAGCCTGAAACGCAGACTCCCAGTACCAGCAAGATTGCCCCGAACTTTCGGCTTGCGCTTTCGTTCATCCATCCTCCTAATCATAGACGTCGATATGCATTGTTACGCTTGTGGCCGTCTGGTTCGACAAAGCGTAGCAGTAATACGAATGGATTCCATCATAGTAGCTAGCAAGCCCCCAAATCTGCTCTGTTGACAGGTGGCAATATCCAGTCGCTGTGAAGTTTAGCCACAATGTCGGACCAAATGTCAGAGCGTTAGGATCATTGAGCTGACAGAACATCCTGAGCTGTACCTTTTCGCTACTATTGAAGGAGCCGCCAACCGTTATGTTGACTTCTCGTGGCATCGGTCCGAAGGTCCATTGCTGGTTGGGGAA
>JAJYIS010000066.1 GCA_021789945.1 Thermoplasmata archaeon
GTGAGAGGCGGCGAGAACGGGCTCGGAGAGTACCCCTGTCTCGACGGATTGTTCTGATACATCGGCCACTCGTCGCTCGCGGGCGCTGTCGGAGGCCTCGCCGGCGTCGTGAATTGGTAGTACACCGAGCCGTTGTCGTCGTATGCGACATTGCCCGCCTCGTCCGTCGAGCTGACTGCGAAGTAGTACGTGGTGTTCTCGACCAAGGTCGAGGTCGCGATCGTGTGAACGGTCGACATCCGCGCGTCCGACTTGACGTTCGTCGGCGGGGCCGCGTCTCCGTACGCGAGGACGGCGTTCGCGTTCTCGTCCGTCCTCCACGAGATCGTCGCTCGGTTGAACCTCAGGCCTGTCACGTTGATGTCGAGTATGAGGGGCGGGTCGTCGTCCACGACCGCGTGCGCGTAGACGTAGCCGCTCCCGTTGAGGCCGTTGTCGGCATCATAGTACTGGACCGTGATGTTGTCTCTATCTTGGACCTGCAGGAGCCCGTCGCCGTGCACGGGCGTCGGGCTGTCCTGCAGCTGGATGGATCCCTTGAACACGCTGGTTGCGGTGCCGGTCTCGACCATCGTGATGTCCTCGGGTGTCGTCTCGGTCGTGCTCCAGATCGAGACTGTCGCGGTGTCGGTCGCGTTCGGGTCCATGTTGAGGTCCGTGTCCACCAGCGTGACATTGACGGTCGCGTCGGACTTGTACTTCCCGTGGTCCATCTGGACGGCGCCCATGCTGGTCGCTATCCCGCCGGTCGACACGAGCGCGAACGGCTGCGGGCCGTAGGGGATGTCGACCCCGCTCACCTGTATCGTCCACAGTCCCGAGGGCGGGCTGTACACGAGCACGCACTCGGTGTTGTTCACATGGTCCCGGCCGGGAGCGTTCGGCACGGAGCTCCCGGGGTTGTAGCCTGCGAACTGGTTGCCCCTGTAGACCGTCCCGTCGGGGGCCGTCACCACGAGGTCGAGGTCGTTGACCAGGTTGGGGTTCGAGTATGGGGTGCCGGCGTAGTCGGACCAGACGAGCGTGAACTCGAGAGGCATGCTGCCGTCGCCGACTGCCAGCTGGTAGGACATCGCCCCGCCGGTGTCGAGCCCCGTCCTCTCATCGTGGACCGACAGGCTACGGGCGTCGCCGGTGAAGTACAGGGCCTCGTCGAGGGTGATCCTGCCCCAGCCCTGGTTGTCGTTCGGATACCAGTACTCGCCGTTCGCATACGCGGACTCGCCCGTCATCTCGACCGCGCTGTTGATGATGGTCGCCTTGACGAGCGCTGCCGACGGGGTGAATCCGTTCGCGGTCTGCTTTGAGCCGGTCGGGTAGAATCCGTCCATGTAGTATTGCCGTACGAGCGCCGCAGAGGCGGCGCAGCTGGGTGTCGCCATGCTCGTGCCGTCGAGCTGCCAATAGTCGTTGTAGGGTCCTCCGGGGTCGCCTCCGTGCGCGGACCAGATGCCCACTCCTGGCGCCATCACGTCGGGCTTCAGGCGTCCATCAGCTGTCGGTCCCCGCCCGCTGAAGTCGGCGACCTCGTTCATCTGGTCGCCGTTCAGGGTGGCTCCTACCCCGAGGACGTTCTTCGAGCCCGCGAACGAGCTGATCCATCCGAGGCCAGAGCCGGGGTTGCCGGCGGCGAAGCACACGATCATGTCCTGGTTGTTCCATATGAAGTCGTCCGTCTGGGCGCACTCCGTGACATAGTCGGATTCGGGGCCTCCCCAGCTGTTCGTGTGGATGTACGAGCCCCTGTCGGCGGCCTCCTGGTACAGGACGTGGAAGTCCGACGGGGGATATACGTAGTACCCGTCCGTGGATGTGTCCTGCATCTGTATCTTGGCGTCGAAGGCCTCGCCGTCGTGCGGCCCGGCGGTCCCGTTCGACGCGAACGGGTCGCCGTCGTAGACGTGCCATACGCCGTCGTCGCCCGCGACCGTCCCGGACACGTGGGTGCCGTGGTTGATGCCGTTGTCAGTGTAGTCGCCGCCCGCGCCCGTCGGGATGTAGTAGTCGGTGACCTTGCGGGCGTTCGGTCCGATAGTGTTGTCGCCGACGTCGGCGAAGGCGTCATGGTGCCAGTCGATTCCGCTGTCGCAGACGGTGACCGTCTGGTTCGTGCCCCATACGCCGTTGTCGTGGACGGGGGTCGCGTAATCCACCTCGTCCCCGCTCTGGATGACCCATCGGGTGATGTCGTTGTAGACGTAAGGCTGGACGTAGAGCTCAAGCCACATGACGTCGGGTTGCCTCGCGATCGCGGGCACCATCCCGCGGTCGATGGTCGCCCTGAGCATGCCGTAGGTGCCGTTGGAATAGATGATATCCTTGGCCCCAAGAGCCTCGATCTGTTTCGCGACCTTGAGTATCGAGGAGGCCTCGAAGGTCAGGATGTTGACCTGGATCCTCGGGTCGACGGAGTGGTCCGCGGCCCTTGTCTTCGGCGAGGAGAGCGTTGAGCCACCGTCGAGGGAGGGATACGTGCCGAGATAGTTGTCAGGAGTCGACGATGCTGGAACCGACTTGGAGAGCGCCGAGGAGGTGTATGACAGCTGACTTCCGGCGGTCGATGCCTTCACCAGGTTGTGGTCGGCCCCCTGAAGCATCTCCTCGTACCGTGACGAGAGCGTCGGACTGATCTTGTAGGCGGGCTCGAACACCCCCGTCCACCGCACGTGCTGGACCTGCTTCGCCAGGTCCATCTCGTGCCCGTCGGCCTGCACGACGAACGCGTTGAAGTTGACGTAGCTGATGATCTTCGCCCCTGTCATCTCCAGGGACTTCTTCATCGAGGCCTTGATCGGCGCGTCGAACTGGACGATGTAGTAGCTTGCCTGGTCGGCGTCCATCACAGCGGGGTCATAGCTCAGCGAGTCCGGTATGCTGAGCGTCTCCCCAAGCGGGTCGAAGACGAGATCGTTGATCTGTATGTTGCTCATGTAGTCTTCCGGGATGCTCGGCGTCTCAGGCACCGTTATCGGCCCTGGTTCCGTCGTCCACATCTGCGTTGCGACGAGCGGCGCGAAAAGCGTCGAAATCATCACGAGTCCTGTGCACACTGCGAGCTGAGAATTCCTCACTCCAATTCCCCCAATTCCGTCGGCCCCCCAGTCAACGGAGTTGATAGGTGATTCGACATCTGCGCTACATAATCCTTGCTGAGGATTCCCTGAGAATCTGTGTCACGCTCGTTCCGGTTGCATGTGGCAATCGGTTTTATATAATCGCATCCGAGTTTTGAGACACACGCGGGTGGAGGCTTGGCGGGCGAACTGACTGTGTCTGAGCGGATTTTGTTCCATCTCGGGAACTATGTCAGGTTCGAGGACAAGTACGAGGTGCCCTTCGACGTCACCCAGGACGGCATCTCGCAGTCCTGCACGATCTCGAGGGCGCATGCCGCCATCGAGCTCAAGAAGCTCAAGTCGACCGGCATAGTCGAGGAGAAGCTCTCGCATGTCCGAAGGGGCAAGTCCCGGAGGAAGGTCTACTTCCTCACACCTGCAGGCAAGGCGAAGTCGGCCAAGGTCAGCCAATACGTCAAGGACAATGGCATCAAGCCGATGGTCGACGCGTCCAAGATATCCCCGGAGCTGTCCTCCTCGAGGGTGAGGCGCGCCAGGCGCTCGATGGAACTCCCCGCGGTAAAGTACTTCGTGGGGCGCAGGAAGGAGATGGACGCCGCGCGGGCCGCCCTCTCGTCCTCCTCCATCAGGGTGCTCTCGGTGAGGGGCATCGCGGGGATCGGGAAGACGAACCTGGTCGCGAAGCTATGCTCCGAGCTGACGGGCCAGCGGATCTTCTGGCATACCGCGAAGCCGTGGGATGCCCCGAGGGCGTTTGAGGACTCGCTCGCCAAGTTCTTCTCCGACAACGGGTGCAGGCGCTTGGCCGCGTACCTGTCGACGGGCAACGTCGAGCTCGGCGAGCTGAGCTTCCTCCTGAACGAGGAGCTCTCGGAGAACGGCTTCGTGTTCGTGTTCGACGACGTGGATGTCCCGGGGAACCTTGGGGAATTTCTGTGCATGTTCAGGCAGAGCTGCGGCTCCGCGAAGATCATATCGACCTCGGACTCCGTTCCCGGGTTCTACGACAGCTCGGATGTCATCGCGAAGGGCGAGGTGGTCGAGCTCGAGCTCGGCGGACTCGACATCGAGGCCTCCCTTCAGCTGCTGAGGCACAGGGGAATCGAGGGAGCGGTCGCGGAGGACCTGGCGAAGATGACCAAGGGCCACCCGCTCTCGCTCGAGATGGTCACAGCCTCGACGCCGACCGAGGCGAGGTACCAGCTCTCGAAGTTCCTTGAGGAGAAGTTCTATTCGACCATATCCGAGCCGGAGCGGTCGCTCCTGCAGCTCGCCTCGGTCTTCCCGCGGCCCTTTCCGGCCGACGCGGTCCCCAAGGGTCTCAGAACCGCAAGGAAGGGCTCGATGCTCCGCGAGGTAACCCCTGGAAAGTTCGAGATACACGCGTCCCTGCGCGAGTTCGTGTACGGGTCGATGACCCCGGACGAGAAGGCCAGATGGCACAGCGCGGCCGCAGACTACTACCTGAGGGCCGGGGACAGCCTCGAGCGCCTGTATCATCTGGTGAAGGCGAACAGGCGCCTTGAGGCCGAGATGCTCATCGCACGGTGCGGCGACGGCCTGCTCGAGAAGTGCAACATCGAGCAGCTCGCAGGCATCCTCGCGGAGTTCGAGCCGTCGAAGCAGAGATACAGGGACTCGGTGAACATGCTGCGGGCGAGGGCGAGGGGCCTGAGCGGCGACTACGATTCTGCCTGGCGCATCCTCGAGTCGGTCTCGAAGGCCGAGGACCGGCGCGCGAGCGCGGAGGCCCTGGTCGAGATGGGGGAGATCAAGGGCAGGACTGGCGAGCTCGACACCGCATCCAGGCTCTTCTCGGAGGCGCTCGAGAGGTCGAAGGACCTGCCCTCAGAGAGGGCGAAGGCGCTCCGCGGCCTGGGTGCCATCGAGGGGAAGCTGGGCAACTTCGAGCGCGCCCAGGAGCTCCTGGAGCGCAGCGCGGCGGACGCCATGGCCGGCATGGACCAGAAGGGGATCCTCCAGGCGCACATGGAGCTTGGCAACCTGTTCATCAGCAGGGGGATGCACGACAAAGCGATCGAGCACTTCGCCAAGTGTGCTGCCGGATTCGGGGCGGTGGAGCTGACGAACGTGTATCTGAACATGGGCGTCGCAAACGCAGCCCTGGGGAGGCTGGACCAGGCCGCAGTCGACCTCGCGAACGCCGTCAAGCTCGCCGAGGAGACGGGCCAGCCGCGGCTGAAGGCCCGTGCGCTCACATCGTCCGCCGATGTCCTGACAAGGACTGGCAGGGTGGAGGAGGCGCGGGAGGACTGCTTCGCCGCCCTCGAGATCGTCACTGAGCTCGACGATCGGCTGGGCATGTCCGCCGCCTACGCGAGGCTTGCCCGCGCTGAGCGCCTGTCGAAGGATCTCTCCGCGAGCGAGGAGCACTATGCCGAGGGCCTGAAGGCCCTCGAGGAGCTCGATGCCCCGCGCGCCCGCGGCGAACTCCTGCTGGAGTACGCGGAGCTGTTGTCAGAGAAGAACGAGACCGAACGGGTGATCGAGAAGCTCAAGGAATCGCGCCAGTTGTTCTCCTCCGCCGGGTCGGGGGACATGGTCTCCCGGGTCGACCAGGAGCTGTCGCGTCTGAAGGGATGAGCGCCCCGGACCCGTGGAAAAGGATTATCGTACCGTACCACGTCAAGCTCATGGTGAGGGAGGAGATGTTCCTTTTCAAGCGCTTCAAGGTGAGCATCAAGCGATTCGTGCTCATCTTCGGTCTTTGGGAGGTCGTCTCCTTCCTTGTCGGCGTCGGTCTTGGAGTTGATTTGTTCATTGGGATCTTCTTCCTGAGCCTGATCGGGGTGCCATTGATGGTATTCCCCTTCGTCCTCCAGGCGAACACTCGCACGGATGATGAGCAGTTCGAATCGCCTGCGCTCTGGATCGCGCTCGCCGTGCTCGCCTTCCTCGCTGGGGTGGGGGCGTTGTCCGCTGGTGTGGTCGCGGGGCTGAGGGGAGAATATGACGGGCTCCTCACGTGCATCCTCATCTCGGTCCTCCCGTTCGGTGGCTCTATCTGGCTGGTGATGGCCGCGTCGGCGAGGTTCGTCCAGTACCGGACCATGAAGTTGTCCAACAGGGCGAAGTGCCCTGTCTGTGGCGCCAAGGGCCCCCGGGAGTTCGACATGTGCCTGTCGTGTGGCGCGATCGTGTTCTGGGTGCCCGAGACCGAGGAGGTTCGTCCTCGTCGCGACCGATTGGATGAGCTCCTCCTATCTCAACGCTATTGAGCGGTCTCCGCCCGACCGCTTGTAAGTTCTCTGATACACGCGAGTTCCTTTCGCCCAAGATGGACCCTGTAGCGGACATCCCCAGCGCTGATCCACAGGTAGCCTCCGAGAACAGTGCTTCTCTGTCCCTTGATCTCCTCGAGAGGGATGTCGAAGTACTCGATTCCGCCGCAGAGCAGGGCCCGCTCGACTTCGTCCAAGGCACCAATCGAGATGGCCCTGCGGAACGCGAGGTATCCGTCCTTCCATCCCCATTTCCTACGGATGAACATGATTCTCCTGGTCGTCACGAAGAGCGTCCCTGGTCGCGCGTACGGGTTGAAGCCGTATACGCTTCCCGAACTGTCACGGTATCCGCCCTCTCCTCGCTCGAAGGACCCCGCGTATCCTCCTCTGATCTTGAACAGGATTTCAGGGAAGGTGGCCACGATCTTCTCGTCGTCGGCGAGCTTCGGCACTGCAGCGAAGATCTTGGAGCCCGTTGCCTTGTCTCGCTCCTCAATGAGCTCGAAGACATCGTCGTATCCGTTGCCGCTGCCGACCTTCATCCACCGCCTCCGATCCCACTTGATGCAGGCATCTCGACGGACATAAACCTTGATGGAGGTCCGGGCTCCCGGTTAGGTGGGGACCATTCAGATCTGCGGCAGCTTCTTCAGCCAGTCCACGTCCGATACGTAGATCTCCCTGATGTCCTTCAGTCCCCAGATCAGCATCCCCAGCCTCTCGAGTCCCAGCCCCCATGCCAGCACGGGCTCGTCCACGCCCAGCGGCATCGTGACCTCCGGCCTGAAGACGCCCGCTCCACCGAGCTCCATCCACTGGCCGTTCCACAGGATCTCGACCTCGACCGACGGCTCGGTGTACGGGAAGTACCCCGGCCTCAGCCTGACCTCGGTGATCCCCATCCTCCGGTAGAACTCCTTGAGAAGACCGCACAGCATGTCGAAGTTCGAGCCCTTCTCGCACACGATGCCCTCGATCTGAGTGAACTCCGGCAGGTGGGTCGAGTCCATCGCCTCGTTCCTGAATATCCTGCCTATAGAGAAGACCTTGAACGGTATCTGCGGGTTCCGGGCGATGTACCTGATGGTGTTCACGGTGGTGTGTGTGCGCAGGAGGGCCTTCTCGGCCTCCGCCCTGCTCCACATGTACCTCCATCCTAGGGAGCCCGTCTTCCACCCGTTCTCGTGGACCTGCCTCACGATCTCCACGAGATCCTCGTCCTCGGACAGGTCGAGCCTCTCCGGGTCCTGGATGTAGAAAGTGTCCTGCATCTCCCTCGCGGGGTGGTCCTGGGCCGTGAACAGCACGTCCATGTCCCAGAAGGCGCTCTCGACGTAGTTTCCGGTGATCTCCTTGAACCCCATCTTGATGTACGCGTCGCGGGTGCGCTGGATGAGCTGCGTCATCGGGTGCAGCCTGCCGCCGTAGACGGTAGGCGCGAAGGCCTTCACATCGTACTTCCGCACGTCGACCTCCTTCCAGCGGCCGCTCTGGATGAGCTCGGGGGTCAGCTGCGCCACCTCCTCCTTCATCGCGAGGTCCATCGCGGCGATCCTCGCGCCTTCCTCCGTGAGCGATATGCTTCGGCTGGTCTCGTGCCGCTCGTTCAGGATGTCCTTCCTCGACTTCAGTTGCTCGAGGACCTCCTTCCTGATATCGTGCTCGGAGAGCGGCCCGGCGGACAGCTTCTGGATAGTCTTCTCGTCTTCCCCGATCTTCCCCAGGGCCTCCCTGCCCGCTGCGGTCACTTCGATGACCGTGTCCTTGCCGTCCTTGGTGATCTCTCCCCAGCCCTTCCTGCGGATCCAGCCGAGGGCGATCGAGATGTCAGCGTCCTTCATCATCCCGCTTCGCTTGAGGTCGGCCATCGAGCCCTTCCCGTGATGGCTTTCCACGAGCACCTCGAGCGCGACCTTCTCCGGGAGTCGCCTCGAAGCGACCTCCGGCTTCCTCAGGGAGTAGACCTTGACTATGCTCTCGTCGATCTTCACGAGCCCCTTGGCCTGGAGCCAAGAGGATGCGTTCATGACCTCGACGAGCTGCGAGAGCCCGCTCTTCCTGAGGATGTCATCAGGGCTCCCCCTCTTGATGGCATCCAGGGCCTTCAGGACCTTCTTCTCGTGGAAGCTCAGCTGCTCCGCGACATCCTTTTCGGCCATTACGGGGGCTGATTGGGAGGACCGCTTATCTACTTTTCCGGGGGCGCCTGGCAGGTCTGTAGTCGATCTCTTCCTCCGGGGGTTTGATGTCGAACACTGGGCTCCCGTCGAACGCGTCGAGGCCCTTGACGGTCACGACGTTCCCCTCGACCCTGATGAGCCTCGCCTTTGTCATCCCGATCTTGTTCGGCCTCGTGGGGGAATGGCTCGCGAAAACGCCGACCTCCGGGATGTCCGGGTTGCGCATCGGATGAACGGTCATCAGGGTCGTCCTCATCCTGTGGAACCCGAACAGGACCCAAACATGCCTGAAATGGCCCGCTCCCTTGAGCCCCTCCGTATACTCCTTCTCGAACACCAGCCTCGATACGACCTTGTCCCAGTCCTCCGGCGTCTCGGTGACGCCGTTCTCGACGCGCGCGACCGCCTTGAACCTCAAGGGTCTCAGTCCCTCACGAAGAAGTCCTCGAGGACGTCCTTCGCCTTCGCGCGCTTCCTCTGGTGCTCCTCGAGGAACGCCCAGACCTTCTCGAACAGCAGGTTCTTGCACTCCCCGCACATGATCCTGCCTGCGCGGCAGTCATCGTAGAGCTTGGCGAGCTTCTTATCGTCGGGCTCGAAGAAGTAGGTGTTGTACTGGTGCACGGAGCAGACGTCCGGGTCCCCCCCGAGCTTCTTCTGCTCCTCGACGGACACCCGCCCGCCCGTGAACGCGTTCCCGATCTTCTTCTTCACGGTCTTCCTGTCGTCCACCGTGAAGATCGTAGTCTCGTTCCCTGAGGAGGTCGACATCTTGTTGGCCCCCTGGAGCGACGGCATCAGCTTCGCGTGCAGGAGCGCGGGCTTGTAGTATCCCATGCCCTCCGCGATGTCCCGCGTGATCCTGAAGTGCGGGTCCTGGTCAATCCCGCAGGGAATGAGGCACGGCACCTTCCTCTTCTGCTCCATCGACTCGAGGAAGCACGGGACCGTCTGAATGCTCGTGAAGAAGATGCTCCCGACGTTGTTCTGGTTGTCGAACCCGAACACCGCCCTTATCGTCGAGAAGTTGATCCTCTTGGCCGCCTTGATCGCCGTCGGGTACATCGTCTTGATGTACTCCGTGTCGAGGAACAGGCGCGTGAGCTTCGGGTCGAACCCCAGGGCTATGATGTCCAGGGCGTTCTCGTACCCCCAGCGCTTGGTCTCCTCCAGCGTCAGCTGGTCGTAGAACATGAACTTCTCGTCGTCCGTGAGCTGGAACCAGAGCTTCGCCTTGAAGGTGTCCTGGAGGTACTTGGCGAAGGCCCAAGGCATCATGTGCCCCAGGTGTATCGGCCCCGAGGGGCCTCTGCCGGTGTAAAGCGAGAACCTGTTGCCCTTGTCGTACTCGTCCAGGACCCAGTCCAGGTCCCTGTGGGAGTAGAATATCTGCCGCCTGAGCATCGGATGCAGCGGGCCGTACTTGGCGAGCCTCGCGAGAAGCTGCTCGTCGATCCTCTTGGTCCCGAAGCGTTCGATCAGGACCTCGTAGTCGACCTCGCCCGAGACCTTGTACGGCGTGACGACGAACTCATCTGTCATCTGTGCACTGGGACGGGTTACACTATTCAGAATTATATGCTTTCTCCTCGGGCCTAGGAGGTTCCTGGGCATCCCAGGAACCGGGAAATCGATTCCGCGGCCTACGGCTTCTGAAGGAGGTAGTATCCCGCGGCCTTCTCCCTCGCCTTACGCTTCACGAGACCTTTCGCCTGAAGCTCATCCAGGGCCCTGAGGACGAAGTTCTTGGGGGCCTTCGCCAGGCCGACAATCCGCTCGGCATTCGCCATCTTCTCCTCGCTGTCCAGGCCAGCGTTCTTCATCGCGTTGTAGACCTTCTCCGCGTACATCGATAGTCCTTCAGGCATGTGGATCATCCCGCAGGCACCCAGTCCGCCTGCGGAAAAGCTGATCCGCCTGCCGGGCGAGGCTGCCTTGGGCGGCATTTTCCTCGCTATTCTTAAATCTTTTCTGGGTGCGATAGCTGGCCCCTGTACCTATGAGCCCTGCCCTCAGTCAGATATGCGCTCTCGCAGCATCGCGGTTCTGTCAAGCGATCGGGTGGTGACATTCAGGTCACCGCCGACTCGTGACTCGTTCCATTCGGCTCCGACCGTGCGGCCATAGATCG
>JAJYIS010000067.1 GCA_021789945.1 Thermoplasmata archaeon
CGGCTGCCTGAATCTCGCCTGCAACCGCGCAGCTTTTGCGCAGACATAGTCTGCAGATAGAGCGTCTTGAAGACGCTGTCGTCCGATTGGATTGACCTAATACCAGGCGTGAGCTCCCGCAGGGTTTACGTGGCTGACTGCAGACTGCAAAGCCATCTGAATGCTGTACCATGCATGTGCTCCGTTCGGCACCACCCCGGCAAATACAAGCGCTGCGGCCGCTGCCAGGGTTAGGACTCCCGCTGCCACTATAACGATCCTTCTCAGGCTTTCACCCCCGTGAGACCGAACGTCACGGGGCTATATCAAGCCTCGTTTCCTGGTCACTGGCCCGAGAAAACATCGAGCAGCGGTGCGACCGGCCAGCATCGTGCGAGAGATATATCACGGACCTAGGGCATTATCGGGCGAGTCGATGGGGCAGAAGGTCTACATCACGATGACGGGCATCAGCAGATGGCCCGTCCTGAACAGTCTCTGGGCTGCGATCTGCTGCAAGGGATACTCGCCCGACAAGATCTACCTGTTCGTGACGAGGGGGCGAGAGCTGGAGGCGGAGGAGCTCTCGGAGTGGATAACCGTCCTGACTGAGGCCTACGGAAAGCGCGTCGAGCCGGTCAGGAGGGAGATCGATGAGGGCGACTTCGCATCCTCCGGGAGGAAGATCACGGCGGCCATGGAGGAGGAGAGAAGCGCGGGAAACGAGGTCGCCATCGACATCACGCCCGGGCGGAAGGCCATCATCTCGTCGGCCCTCCTGTCCGCCTGGCAGAAGCAGGTCGACCACGTGTTCTACCTCTATCTCGAGGACATGCGGAACGCGTCCAACCCGTATCCGATGATCCCGCTCCACCTGCAGCACTTCGTCGACCTCAAGGAGGAGGTGTGGAAGTGAAGGAGCTAGTGCTCTCGCGGAAGGAGCTCCAGATACTCACCAACTCGATCTACCGGGGAGACAAGAGGTACATCCACGTCTCCTACCCGTTCTACGCGGCCGAGCTGTTCACGCTTGATGTGTCCAAGCCCGAGCTGACCAACATCGTCCGTGCGGACGCGTTCGACTGGACAAGATCAACGAAGAAGCCCCTGGACAGGTCGTTCAGCGCGGACGAGCTGCCGAGCTACACCGACCTGAAGAACTGCCTGCGCTCCTCCGGCTTCCTGGACTACAAGAACGAGGCGGAGATCACGCAGAGGCTGCTGGATCTGAGAGAGGATGCGAGGGACCCGAACAAGAGGCCCAGGCCGGTCTTCGTCGCGGTCGACACGAACATCCTCTATGACATGTTCCTGTCCAGGCACCTCCCGCTCTCCGACAAGCTCTCCGATAGGACCGTGGAGGCAAGCGATTTCAGATATGTGTTGAGCGAGATCGTGATGACCGAGATCGACTCGAGGATCACGCACAAGTACTCGAAGGAGGAGCTCCAGGGGCTCGGTGCGGTGGTGAGCCATCCCGAGCTTCTGAACGAGTTCTCCAACGGGAGCGGCAGGAGGGAGCGCATAGCCAAGCTCGCGTTCAACGAGATGACCTACCTGCTCACGGAGCTGAAGGCGCTGAGGATCAAGGGCACGGCGACCAAGGGGAAAGAACGCAACGACATCGAGATCGCGCAGTCGTACAAGGCGTGGGCGAGGAGCGGGGACTACGATGTCTTCCTGCTGACGGCGGACGAGGACATGGTGAACCACGCTGGCACGGGCGAACTCATGACGCTCCAGCTCGAGCTGCCGTTCGAGGTGCCCGAACACGCGAGGATAGACCCGTGGCGGCTGTCGGACCTGCTCTACGACCTCACGGTCGTCTTCGGGGTGATATCGCTCGACAACGAGGAAATCACCCTGTTCGGCGAGTGGGGCGGGAAGTCGAGCGCGGACTACTCGAACGAGCACGTGAAGGTCCGGTTCGGGGACGAGGGCAAGCTCCCGGAGGTCCTGAAGCAGGTCGAGCTGTGCAGGCGGATCCTGGGCCGTGATTGAGGCACTGCCCGCCTGGCCCTGCAAGTTTCGGCCTGCCTGTTCTGGGCAAAGGTCTTATGAGTCGAATGGATTCTATCTCGACAAGCACGGGGCCGATATCCCGGCCGGAGAGTGATTCCGTTGGCGACGAAACCGAAGGTCTACGCCCTCAGCACATGTCCGTACTGCAAGCGGACCAGGCGCTTCCTGGATGAGCACAAGATCGCATATGATGTGGTCGAAGTCGACCTCCTCGACGACGCGGAGCAGGACAAGGTGCTCGAGGAGGTGGAGAAGCTGACCAACAGGCGGTCGTTCCCCGTCGTGATCATCGGCCCGACCATCATCGTGGGTCACGACGAGGAGAAGCTGAAGAAGGCGCTGAAGCTATGACCGTGCACGAGGTCACGCGCGTCTACTGCCCTGTGTGCCAGGCTAAGTTCAGGTTCTCCGAGGGCTGGAAGGCCGGGGACATCGTGGTCTGCCCCGTGTGCGGCCAGAAGCTCAGGCTCGAGATGCAGGGGAACGAGTGGGTCGGGGCTCGGCCGGAGAAGGGACAGGAGAAGGAGATCCGGGAGCGCGTGGACGAGTACGCGAGGATCAAGGGGTACGTGTTCAACGACATGAAGGAGGAGCTGCTCGAGGGGCTGCTGGGCAAGAACCGGCGGTTCGGGGACTTCTACTGCCCCTGCAGGATGGAGCACGTGCCCGAGTTCATGTGTCCCTGCAGGCCCACCCGGAGCGGGGACGTCGAGCGGGACGGCAAGTGCTACTGCGGGCTCTTCTGGAAGAAGAAGTGAGGCTCATTCGGTGTAGACCGCGCCGTGCGGGCAGCTCGTGATGCAGATCTCGCACCCGGTGCACTTCGACTCGTCGAATGCGGGACGATAGGTCTTGCGGTCGATGTACATGGCCTTCTTGGGGCAGACTCTCGCGACCGGGCAATAGGGGTTCATGTCGCACAGGTTCTCGTCGAACTTGACCTTCATGATCTCGAGCCGGGAGAGAACGCGCAGGCTAATAATGGTTGTGCATGAGCCTTGCACAAGCGATGTGGTGAAAAACATACTCTAAGAACCTGCCGTCTGGCACGATTCTCCATTCGGGGTTTACGTTAGCAAGGGTGATATACTCAACCCGCAAATTGCACATAAGTGTACGAAGATAAGCTGGATAGGACGCTGGAGCTCACCACCTCCATCCTATCGATGAGGGACCTCGATGCCCTCCTTATCAAGATCACAGACGGCATCACCGACGACTTCGGGTTCGAGCAGAACGACCTCTTCTTGCTGAACGACGAGAAGGACGCCTACGTGCTCAGGGTATCGAAGGGATATCCTGTCGACCTCAAGGAAACGGTCGAGGGCGTGGTGATGTCCGTGGACAAGTTCAAGAGCGACATCGCGACCGCCGACCGACTGGGCAGGTTCACCTACCTCTATAAGGCGGACCCGTCGCAGAACGGCCGCGGGTACTACGGGCTGGTCCATCCGGAGAGGGTCATGCTCCCCAGGGAGAACCCGGACGACTGGCACGAGCTCGACGTCCTCTATGTCACGCTCGAGGACTCAGAGGGGAACATCATCGGCTTCATGGAGCCCGACAGCCCCAAGAACGGCAAGCTTCCCTCGAAGTCACTCACGACGAACCTGGAGATATTCGCCAGCCTGGCGTCGATCGCGGTCGCCAACGCCGAGGTGCTCTCGAAGCTGGAACGCACGGTCAAGGGCTACAAGGCGATGCTCGACTCGACCGCCAGCCTCCAGGAGCCCGGGGACATCGAGACGACCCTGAAGACGATCGGCAACAACCTCATCCAGTTCGTCCCTCACGACGAGCTCAGCATATACATGGTGGACTGGACAAAGAACCTGCTCGTGCCGCTCTATGCCACGGGTCCGTACAAGGAGGAGGTCATGGCGGACATCGGCCCGCTGTCCGGCCTTGCGGGAGAGGTCGCGAGGTCCGGGAAGGTCGAGATAGTCGCCGACTCAATAGCTGACGAGAGGGTCGAGGACATCCCTGGACTGGAGTCCATCGAGTTGGCCCAGACGATGATGGCCATCCCGCTCAAGGGCAAGCGCGGCGTCGAGGGCGTGCTCGAGCTCTATCGGGACAAGTCGAAGCAGTTCACGCAGATCGAGTGGTCGCTGGCCGAGCCCTTCGCAGCTCATGCAGCGATCGCGATAGAGAACGCGAGGCTCAGGCAGGAGCTGAAGTCGAACTTCGAGTCCGTCCAGAAGTCGTACGAGGAGATCAAGAAGCTCGACAAGATGAAGGACGACCTTGTGGACACCATCTCTCACGAGATGAGGACGCCCCTGACGACCGTCCTCGGATACCTCGAGATGGCCTCGGCCGGCATGTACGGCGAGGTCCCGCCCAAGATGAAGGGCAAGTTCGACACGATGCTCGAGTCCGTCAAGAGGATCAACGTCCTGATCTCCGCGATGCTCGAGCTGTCCAGACTGGAGACGAACACCATCAAGCTCGATTTCGAGCCGGTCAACATCGCGATGGTGACTAGGGAGGTCGTGAAGGAGCTGGAGCACGAGATAGCGTTCAAGAAGCACAAGGTCACGGTACTGTTCGGGAACGACCTCCCGGTCGTGGAGGCCGACAGGCTCAGGATACACGATGTCGTGGAGAACATGGTCAGCAACGCCGTCAAGTACACCAGGCCAGGAGGCACGATAACCATCGGGGCCGACATCCTGGGCGGCAGGATGCACCTGTGGGTGAAGGACAACGGCATGGGCATCCCGCCCGAGGAGCAGGACAAGATATTCGACAGGTTCTTCCTGGCGGATGCGGGCCTCACGAGGGAGGACGGCAGGCTAGGGGTCGGCCTTCACATCAGCCGCGAGGTGATCAGGCGGCACGGGGGGGACATGTGGTTCGAGAGCACCAAGGGCGTCGGGAGCACGTTCCACTTCGCGATCCCCCTCAGAAGGTCGGACTGAGGACCTGCGCTTTTTCGGCGAATCCACGTGATAGCCGCATCGCGTGAACTCTTTTCTAGAACAATCGTGAAAGGAAGTGAAGGGGTTTCGTCCTCTGCGGGCTCACATCTCGCACGAGAGCTTCTCGAAGACCTCGGGCGCCGGCCAAGAGCTGTCCTCGGTGAGGTACTTGTGCATGGCCCTCGCGGCGCGCTTCCCGTCGCCCATCGCCAGGATGACCGTCGCGGCGCCTGAGGCGATGTCGCCGCCCGCGAACACACCCTTCTTGGAGGTCCGGCCCGCCTCGTCCACGGCTATCGTGCCCTCCTTGGTCGTCTTGAGGTCGGGCGTGGTCATAGGCACCAGCGGGTTCGGGCTCTGACCTATCGCGATGAGCACCGTCTGGGCGTCGATCAGGAAGTTCGAGCCTTCGATCTTGATGGGCCTCCTCCGCCCGGATGCGTCCGGCTCTCCGAGCTGCATCCTGATGGCCTCGACCTGCTTCACGTTCCCGCAGTCGTCCGCGATGAACTTGACCGGAGCGGCCAGCAGCTCGAACCTGACGCCCTCCTGCTGGGCGTGGTGCACCTCCTCTCGTCTGGCGGGCAGCTCCGCGTCAGACCTCCTGTAGAGGATGACAGACTCCTTGCACCCGAGCCTCAGGCTCGTCCTCGCGCAGTCCATTGCGACGTTCCCGCCGCCGATGGTCACCACGCGCTCGCCCACGCGCACCGGGGTGTCGTAGTCCGGGAACTTGAACGCCTTCATGAGGTTGACCCTGGTCAGGAACTCGTTCGCGGACATGATGCCGTTCAGGTTCTCGCCGGGCAGGTTCGTCCAGTCGGGGAGCCCCGCGCCCGTGCCCACAAACACCGCGTCGTAGTCCTTCAGGAGCTCGTCCACCGTGTCGAGCTTGCCAATCACGTAGTCGTTGAGTATCTCAACCCCGCTCCTCTTGATGTAGTCGACCTCCGAGTAGACGATGGCCTTCGGCAGCCTGAACTCCGGTATGCCGTACACGAGCACGCCACCGCAGTACTGCAGCGCCTCGAAGACCGTCACCTTGTGGCCCAGCTTGGCCAGGTCGCCCGCGACCGTAAGACCCGCTGGCCCTCCGCCGACGACCGCGACCTTCTTGCCGGTCGGAGGCGGGACATCGATCTTCCCCTGGAGCGGCTGGTTGCGCTCCCAGTCCGCGAGGAACCTCTCGAGCCTGCCGATCCCGACCGGCTCGTTCTTCTTGCCGACGATGCAGAAGCCCTCGCACTGGTTCTCGTAGGGGCATACCCTGCCGCACACGGCGGGCAGGTTCTGCTTCTGTCTTATGATCTTGATGGCCTCGGCGAAGTCGCCCTCCTGGACCTTCTTGATGAACGCGGGGATCTCGATCTCCACCGGGCATCCGTCCATGCACACCTTCCTGTTGGGGCCGCGCTTGCACTGGAGGCACCTCTGCGCCTCTGCGATCGCGGTCTGGGCGTCCTGGCCCATCGGGACCTCGTTGAAGTTGTGTATCCGCTCCTTGGGGTCCTGCTCGGGCATCGGGTACTTCTTGGGGACGAGCTTCTTGGGCTTCTTCTCTTCCTCGGGCATCTACTTCGCCTCCATGAACCGCTTCAACGCGGCCTGCTCCTCGGGTATGTACCTCTTGTTCCTGGCCGTCAGGTTCTCGAAGTCCACCTTGTGCCCGTCGAACTCCGGCCCGTCGACGCACCCGAACTTCGTCTTGCCGTCGATTATGACCCTGCACGAGCCGCACATCCCCGTCCCGTCGACCATGATTGGGTTGAGGCTGACGACGGTGTGGATGTTGTACGGCTTGGTGATGTTCGCGATAACCTTCATCATGATGATCGGGCCGACCGCGTAGACCATGTCGATCTTCTTGTTCTCCGCGATCAGCTTCTTGAGTATGTCGCTCACGAAGCCGTGATGGCCCTTCGAGCCGTCATCCGTGCACACGAAGAACTCGTCGCTCACGGACTTGATCTCCTCCTCGTACATCAGGAGCTTCTCGTTCCTCGCGCCGATGATGTTGATGGTATGGTTCCCGGCCTCCTTGAGCGCGCGCACGACCGGGTACATGAGCGCCAGGCCTATGCCGCCACCGATGGCCACGACGTTCCCGACCTTGTGCAACTCCGTCGGGAGCCCCAGCGGCCCGACCAGGCTGAAGAGCTTGTCCCCGGCCTTCATCCTACCCAGCTGCTTGGTGGTCTTCCCGACCTCCAGGGCGGCAATCGTGACCGTCCCCTTCTGCGGGGAGAAGTCCGCCATCGTGAGCGGAATCCTCTCGCCGTGCTCGGTCGGAGTCACCATTATGAACTGTCCCGCCTTGGCCTTCTTCGCGATGTGAGGCGCGCTTATCTCGAGCCTGATGACATCGGGCGTGAGCTTTTCCGATTTGACTACCTCGTACATGTCCTAACCCTTCCCGCTATCGGCCAGAACCCGAGGCCGATGATGCTGGAACAGGCTACGAAACCTGTCGGCGCTGCATTCCCAAGTTCGTATTTAACTTTGGCGTAGATACGATTATTAACCGTGCGATTTCCGATGCATCGATTCGAAATTGGCGGCTGCTTCGGAAAACGCTTCAATTATACTGCCTTCGCTCGAAAAAAACAGCGTGCGCCCGCCGAGCGTAATCAGTCGCCGATGTCTTGCACATGTGCGGTGCCCGAGAGCGTGACGAGCGGGATCGCCTCGATCTTCCGGTAGACCTCCTCCGGAGGCCTCGACAGGCCGTCCACCTTCAGCAGGAAGCCCTCGACCGGTATGTTGAACAGCCGCTCGTTCTCCTTCAGGTGGGGGAGTATGAGCTTCCAGTCCGCCTCGGCGAGCCGGGAGATCCTCCCGCCGTTCAGCTGGTCCTCGCCCACGAGCTTCCTCGGGTCGCGCACGTAGATCGCGCCTCCAGAGGCGAGCGAGAACAGGTTCCCGCCCGGATAGGGCGCCGCCAGCTCCACGGGGCTGCCGTTGGCGTCGAAGGAGATGCCGTTCAGGACGACGAAGCCCCCGCCGTACAGCGGGTTCCCGGCCATGAATGATTCCGCGAGATAGTCGAGGCAGGTCCCGTTGATCACGACCTTCGGCTTGCCGACCGCGTTTATGAGCGGCCTGCCCGCCGCGTTCCCGAGGATGTAGGCCTCGCCGCCCTTCGCGCCGTAAAGGAAGGTCTGCCCGACGTCACCGTGGACGACGAGCTTCCCGTCGCTGAGGATCTGGCCCAGCTGGTCCTGGCCGTTCGCGTGCACATGCAACTCGGCGCCGTCGAGCCCGGATGCGAGGTAGTCTCCGGGGCTGCCGTAGACGTCGATCCTCAGGCCCTTCGAGCGCGGCCCGAGCCCGCAGCCGATGAACCTCTGCCCGTGGGTCCCGACGACGATCACGCGGTTCCAGCCGAGCTCCCTCGCCCTGCGGATCACGAACGAGACCCCGGCATCGCCCTCCATCGGGAACCCCTCGCAGTCCACGACCAGCTTGTCGTACGGGCTCGCCGGGGCCCTGAGCTCGGCCATGTTGTCTCTGTCCAGGAGGGAGTACACCGTGTGATCCTTCTTCTCGATCCTCGGGAGAGACCTGAGGATGAGCGCGATGGCCTCGTTCGCCTTCTCCACGATCCTGCTCCTCCTGAACTTGCCCGATGAGTACCGTCTGTCGATCATCAGGGTCAGCAGCTCGAGGGCCTCGTCGACCGATGAGTCGCTCTTCTTCGCCTCCTGGACGATGCACGCGAGTAGATTGGCCATGTCATCCCCTGTCATCTCGGGGATCTTCGAGACGAATATGTCGAGCGACTTCTGAGGGCTCCTCCTGCCGACTATCTCATCGCAGCGAGGATCCTGCTTGGCCTTCTTCGGGAGCTTGTCGGAAAGGGCCAGGTCGTAGGCGCGTTCCCAGCCAGAGTTCGCGACGGTCACCGCCGTGCCGAACTTGTTCGTGCATATCAGGCGCTTCCTGCCAGGGGCATCCTTGTCGTCGAACAGGCTGAAGATGAACGCCCCGCCGTCCGTGTGGCTCCCGCCCCTCGCGTTCCAGTACATGTCCGCGTACCTCGGGACCGCGGGGATCTCCTTCGAGATGCTGTGCAGGACGGCATCGATGGCCTGCTTCTCGGACGCGATGACCCCGAGCTGGACGCCGCCCTCGACCAGGGCGAACACCTGCGGCCGAAGCATTGACGTATCGGTAATCCCCATCAGCTGGAACCGGTGGTCGTAGAAGCAGTTGCGCCCTATGATGAAGAACCACGGGCCGTCTGGGGAGCCGTGAATGTGAGTTGCCTGGATGGCCCGGTAGACCCCGCGCTTCTCCTCCGGGAGCAGAGAGAAATCCCGCTCGGTCGTCGGAGCCAGCGCCTCGATTATGTACTCGAGGGGGTAGCCGTAGGTCCTGTTCAGGACGTCGAACAGGAGCACGGAGACCTCGGTGTCCGTGAGGAACAGCGGCACGATGTTCCTCTGGGCGAGGTACTCGGACACGGAGCTGTAGTTCGCGAAGTCGCCGTTGTGCACGAGCGCCTCGTCGAGCCCGACGAAGGGGTGCGCGCCGCCTGGGTGCCACACGCGTCCCTTGGTCGGATACCGCTGGTGCCCGATCCATACATGGGCGTCCAGGTCCTCGAGCCTGTAGTACCTGATGACGTCCTCAGCGTAGCCGACGATCTTCATCACGATCATGTTCCGGCCGTGGGACATCACGAAGGCTGCCATCTCCTTGGAGGCGTAGTACTCGTAGTTCGTCCTGAAGCTGTTCTGGTACACGAACTCGTCCTCCGCCTTCCTCGGGTCGATTGAGCCGAGCTTGTTCTTCTTGATGAACTCCCCCAGGGCCTCCTTCTTGGCCCTGCAGAAGTACCTCCAGACCTCGGGCGGGACGACCTCGAGCGACGACACGAACTTCCTGTCCGTCGAGGTCTCGACCTTGTACTTCTTGTCGACCTTGTAGAAGGGCTTGATGAACCTGTCCTCGAGAGACTCGCGGACGTCCGGCTTGAGGTACGCGATCTGGATGAGGTAGTCGCCCTCCAGGACCTTCTGCGTGACGCCCATCTGGGCAGGCGACAGGCCGACCGCGGCGATCCCTCCGCCCTTCCCGTTGCCCCTGTTGTGCATCTGCATCAGGGGCTCCAGGATGTGCCTCCCGGCGATCGGGACGGAGCTGGCCAGGCCGACCACCCCGCAGCCGCCCTCGGCCTCCATAGAGCTCCTGGGGTTCTCGGCCCTGGACGGCAGGGACGCCCTCGATCCTATCAGTGCCTCGGCCGTCCCGTTCACGCGCCCACCTCCTTGGTCGGCTTGTCGGCGTGCCTGAGCAGGTCGACCCTTCCCCTGAGCTCGGATATGTCCTCCATGCCGAAGCGGGACATGAGGTCCAGCCACTGCAGCCTCCAGGCGCCGTACAGGTTCGCGATCCTCTGCGCTCCCCAATCGGGGTCCGTGAGCTTGTCGAGCTCGGGGTCCGTGGTGGCTATGCCGCGCGGGCAGCCCCTGCCGCTCTCGCAGTTGCCGCACCTGACGCAGCCGAGGGCCACGAGGTCTGCCGTGCCTATGACCGCACCATCAGCACCTAGCGCGATCGCCTTCGCGACGTCCATGGCGGTCCTCAGCCCGCCGCTGACCAGGAGCGT
>JAJYIS010000068.1 GCA_021789945.1 Thermoplasmata archaeon
CATCTTCAACCTCCTGAGGCCCATTGTTCGGGGATCCAAGAGGCTGGGCGAAGGCGTCGCTATCGCCGCCGCGTCGTGGGCGAGCGTCGTCATTGCCGCGGCCGCGTGCGCGGCCGAACTGTCCGTTAGCTACGCGATCTCCGGCGGGAACTACGGCATAGCCGCAACGGTCTCCGTGCCAGCCATGCTCGGATACCATGCGGTGATCGGCATCGGGGAGGCAATCATAACGACAGGCGTCATCGCCTATCTGCACGATGTCTCCCCGGAGACATTCTCGAGTCGCGAGAGCGCCCGACCGACCCCCGCAGGGCCGTACCGGTTCCTGTCATCGACAACTTTCCGCGCGGCGGTCGCGGTCCTGGTAGTCTTCGCCCTCGCGCTCCCGTTCTACTTCCTTTACGCCAGCGAGGGCAGGGACGGACTCCAGCAGACGATGGCGGGCGCCGGGGTCAGCGAGGGCTCATCCGTCCTGAGCGCACCGTTCAGTTACGGGCAGAACTACTTCGCCGCGCTCTTCGCAGGCATCATCGGATTCCTCGTGGTGGCGTCCATCATGCTCGGGATCCTCAGGCTCCTGGGCTCCAGGGACGAGGGTTGACGGCGCGATGGTCGTCCTTCACGTCGGCCATGCTCGGGTGCCCGAGCCCGGATCGCCCTCGAACGGCACATGGTTCGGGAGGATGGACCCGAGGGCAAAGCTCGCGGGCGTCCTGATCTTCGTGGTCGCGACCGCGCTCCTGACGAACACGGACCTATTGCTCGTCTCGGCTGCGATCGCCATGGCCTTCGCCGCCGCGAGCATGGTCTCCCCCAGAAGACTGGCCAAGGCGTACCTGATGGCCTTCCCGTTCGTACTGATGGCTTCCGTCTCGGTGTTCCTGTTCGGGGGCGTCGAGAGGGGACTGGACATGTGGTTGAGGGTGTCTGCGTCCGTCCTCGCGCTCCAGGTCCTCGCGCTCGGCACTGAGACCTTCGACCTGTTCTCAGGGCTAAGGCGCCTGAAGGTGCCCGCCGTTCTCACAACGCTGGCCATGCTCACGTACCGGTACCTGCTCCTCTTCATGGACGAGTACGACAGAATGAGGACGGCGAGGAAGGCAAGGGGGTTCTCCGGAGGGAGGAGCCTCCTGGACAGGTACGGGTTCAGGGTGCTTTCCCACACTGCGGGGATGCTGCTCGTTCGCTCGGTCTCGAGGGCCGACCGGATCTACGAGGCGCTCACCGCCCGCGGTTTCAGGGAGGACATGTCCTACTGGAGAAGGAGCGCGCTGGCGCTCTCGGACGCGTTCTTCCTGATCGTGTTCCTGGCGGCATCGGGGACCTTGCTCGTCCTGCAGCTCAGGGTGGTCTCGTGAGCATACTCCGGGTCTCGAACGTCGGGTACTCGTACGAGGACGGCACGGTCGCGCTGAGCGGTGTCTCGCTCTCACTGGAGGAGGGAGACAAGGTCGCCATAGTCGGACCCAACGGCGCTGGCAAGTCGACCCTCCTGCATCTCATATCTGGCTTCAGAGCGCCGTTCACGGGCGAGGTAGATGTCTGCGGCAGGACCCTGGACAGGCACACCGCGGACCTCGTCCGGAAGGACCTCGGGATAGTCTTTCAGGACCCCGATGACCAGCTGTTCATGCCGACGGTCGAGGAGGATGTCGCCTTCGGCCCCAGGAACCTCGGCCTGGACGACGTCGAGGGGCGTGTGTCGAGGGCCCTCGAGAGCGCGGGCATCGGCCAGCTGGCCAAGCGAAGGCCGCATCGGCTAAGCTACGGCATGAAGAAGAGGGTGGCGATCGCCGGCATACTCGCGATGGACCCGAAGATCCTGCTCCTGGACGAGCCGACATCAGGGCTCGACCCGCGCTCCCGGACTGACCTGATCCGGCTGCTCAAGGACATGGACAGGACGATGCTCATCGCGACTCACGACCTCGAAGCGGCCGCGGAGATCGTCGACCGGGCCATGGTCCTGAAGACGGAGGTCGTGATGGAGGGCACCATGAGGGAGCTGGTCATGGCGACAGACGTGATAGAGAGGTCCGGGCTCGAGATACCTCCCGTCTCGAAGCTGTTCAAGGTCCTGGGGGCCCTTGGCTACCCCGTCGGGGCCCTGCCGGTCTCGATGGACCAGGCAGTAGCGCAGATCACCACGATGATGGACAGCGAGGGGAGGGCGCTGCACACGCACATACACGGGCATGAGGGCGGGTCGAAACCGCATGCTCACCGCCCCGGCAGGGAAGGCCGAGATAGTGAGAAGGGGTAGATGCTGGCCTGCGAAAATGCGGCCATGTCCCGCTTCGCTCACCAGCATAAGGGTTTTATACACCTTAGTGTGTGGGGGTGGATGCTCGCCAGACAACGCTGGTTGCCTGGTCTGTCATCATTTCGAGTTAGCTCGGAGGTTCCCGTTTGCCGGATGAGAAGGAGACCAAGACAAAGGGCGCGCCCAAGGAGAAGGACGCAGGAGCGAAAGCCCCGAAGAAGGGGGAGAAGGGCCCGCCCGCTGATAAGAAGCCCGTAGAGAAGAGAGATGAGAACTTCAGGTACATCGTCCGGCTGATCAACACCGACATCGACGGCAACAAGAGCATCGTGATCGGCATCACGGGCGTCAAGGGGCTCGGCATGAGGAGCGCGGAGATCATCGCGCGGATGGCCGGGATTCCCAGGAAGACGAAGATCGGCGAGCTCTCGGAGCAGAAGACGGACGAGCTCGAGAAGCTCATTAACGATTATTCCGAGAAGGTCCCGCACTGGATGGTCAACAGGCAGAGCGACTGGTCCACGGGCGCGGATATGCACCTGGTGGGAGTCGATGTCGACCTGAACAGGCGGGACGATGTCAACCTGATGAAGATGATCAGGTGCTACAAGGGCATCAGGCACGAACAGGGCCAGAAGGTCAGAGGCCAGAGGACCCGCTCCAACGGCAGGACCGGCATGACCATGGGCGTCATCAGGAAGAAGGAGGAGCCCGGCAAGCCGGCCGAGGGCGCCGAGAAGAAGGAGTAGTGTGACTGATGGGCGACCCGAAATTCTCCAGAAGGAAGTATGACACCCCGGCCCATCCGTGGGAGGGGGACAGGATCAAGGAGGAGAACGAGCTCCTCATGAAGTACGGCCTGAAGAACAAGCGCGAGCTTTGGCGCGCCAAGTCCTTCGTAAGGGGCCTGAGGGCACAGAGCAGGGACCTCCAGGCGCGCATCAGGACCGGAGACCCGCAGGCGAAGTCGGAGACGGCCCTGCTGCTCGCGAGGTGCTCGAGGCTCTCGCTGCTGCCGGAGGAGGGCGCGACGCTCAACGATGTGCTCTCGCTCAACACGGAGGCGCTTCTCGCCAGGAGGCTCCAGACCATAGTCTACAGGAAGGGCCTCGCGTACACGCCGAAGCAGGCCAGGCAGCTGATCGTGCACGGGCACGCGGCCGTCGGCACGAGGAAGGTCACGATCCCTGGGTACATCGTCAAGAGGAGCGAGGAGGAGCAGATACAGTACCACACGACCTCGCCGATCGCCAACGAGCTTCACCCGATGAGGCCGAAGCCCGATGAGCTCAAGGCCAAGATCCAGGCCGAGACCGCCAAGCCGGAGGTCGAGGAAGGGGAGAAGATCAAGGTCGCGAAGCCCAAGCTCAAGAAGATCATCACGACCGAGCTGAAGGAAGAGAAGGAGGAGGACATCACCAAGGTCGTTCCTCCCGAAGAGCCGGACAAGGAGGGGTGAGCTGAATGGGCAAGTGGGGCATCGCGCACATATTCGCCAGCTACAACAACATCATCATAACCGTCACGGATGTCACCGGGGCGGAGACCATCACGAAGGCCAGCGGCGGCATGGTCGTCAAGCAGGCCAAGGACGAGGCGTCCCCGTACGCCGCGATGAAGGCGGCCGAGAAGGTCGCCGAGATCGCCAAGGAGAAGGGGATCGACAGCATACACGTGAAGGTCAGAGCGCCCGGGGGCAACAAATCGGCATCCCCGGGGCCGGGCGCCCAGGCAGCCATCAGAGCGCTCGCGAGGGCAGGCCTCAGGATAGGCAGGATCGAGGACGTCACGCCGATCCCGCACGACGGGACCAAGAAGAAGGGCGGCCGCAGGGGACGCAGGGTATAGAGTGATACTGGATGAAGATCGACATACTCGAGATGACGCAGACAAAGGCTCAGTTCGTCATCTCGGAGACCAACCCGTCGTTCGCGAACGCGCTCAGGCGGACCATCGTGGCCGACGTGCCCAAGATGGCCATCGACAACGTTGAGTTCCACCTCGGGCCCATCATGGACGAGAAGAACACGGCCTACGAGAGCGTCTCGCCGCTGTTCGACGAGGCCGTTGCGCACAGGCTGGGGCTCATCCCGGTCCCGACGGACCTCGACGCGTTCAACTTCAGGGCCAAGTGCACGTGCAACGGCGAGGGGTGCCCGAACTGCACGATCATGTACTCCCTCAACAAGAAGGGGCCGTGCACGGTCTACTCGGGCGACCTCGAGCCCGTGGGCGACCCGAAGTTCAGGATCAAGGACGACCTGATACCGATAGTCAAGCTCGCGGAGGACCAGGCGCTCCTGATCTATGCGACAGCAGAGCTCGGCACCGGCAGGCAGCACGCGAAGTGGCAGGCCGCGCTGGGCGCTGGGTACAGGTACTTCGCGAAGATCGAGATCGAGCACTCGAAGTGCGACCTCGGCGGGAGCTGCGTGAAGGTCTGCCCGAAAGGCGTCCTCGTGAAGGAGGACAAGAAGATAGTAGTGAAGCACCCGGAGAGGTGCAACCTGTGCAACAGCTGCGTCGAGGTCTGCGACGCCGGCGTGATCAAGGTCACCTCCGACCCCACGAAGGTACTTTTCAGGTTCGAGACGGACGGGTCTCTCCAGGCCAAGGAAGTCCTCATGAGGGGCCTGAAGACCCTGGAGGAGCGGTTCGAGAACCTCCGGGAGCAGGTCTCCGGTCTAGAGGAATAGTCCCGGACCGGCCACAGGTTATGGCCTTTCGCAGATATGGGTTCTGTAACAAATCGGGTGATGACCTTCAGGGGGTGTCATTGCGGTCTTCGCAGACTGCATGTGGTCGATACGGGCTTGAACCACCTTCACGGTCTCAGGTCCGATGCTGGCCGGATCAAAGAGAACAGATGTCACAAAGACCTGTTCCAGCTATTGCGGCAGTGCTCGCCCGACATGTGGGAGAATTCATTCCCGAATGGGCGAGGTCCTCGAGGGCCAGCAGGGTCGGCACAAGGGTGCCTGCGCCAAGATCGATCTGCCGCGAACGGCCGCACGGTCGGAGCCGAATGGAACGAGTTGCGTCAAGGGAGTGACCTGAGAGTCACCACCAGCTGATGCAACAGAACCGCAGATATGCTTAAGGAGCACCAGCCGTTACACTCGCCCGATGAAGCCGAAGGACTTGGCCAACCTCGAGATGGCGCTCACTTCCGCATCGCTCATGCTGGCGGCCCTGACGCTGATGCTCCCGATGTTCGGCGTGTCAACGAGCTCGGGGCAGGACCTCTCGACGGGACAGCCCATGCACGACATCACGGAGGCGTTCTACCTCGACGTCCGCGAGGTGACGACCACCTCAGGCACGGTCACCTCCACGACGACCTACTCCTATGATTACGCGAGCACGCCGGACTATTCGGAAGTCGGCCACTCGTTCTCCCAGGAGAAGCTCTGGATAGCTGCTTGGCTCATCCTCGGCTGGCTCCTACTCGTCTCGATGGCCTTCGGGTCGGTCCTCGCGCAGATCGTCACGGGATGGAGCACGGTCATCGCGTCGCTCGTCTCGGTCGCCTTCCCGGTCTCGTTCGTGTCGGGCACCATCCCGGGAGTCACGGGGTTCTTCGGGTCGTCCCACCAGCAGCTGACATCGATGTCCTGGGGTCCGGCAATCGGCTGGTTCGTCGCGCTGGCGGCCTGCATCCTGGTGACCGCGGTCATCATGCGGCGCATGGGAGAATACTTCAGGGCCCCGCCGAAGAGGAAGGACAAGGACGAGTGACGGGCCGGCTCACATGAACTCGTCCAGCTTCGGGTTCTTCACCTTGTCCGACTGGAAGAGGGAATTGATCGAGTTCTCCAGCAGGGAGATCCTCTGGAGCGTGTACGAGGGGACATTGAAGTTCGCCCCGATCTCCTTTGCGCGGTCGAGGTACTTGCTCACGCCCGCCTCGTGGACAGTCAACGTGAGCTTGTGCCCGCAGTAGCACTTGCCCCTCAGGGGTATCCTGCGGTACTTCTCCCCGCACTTGGGACATCTCAGCTGCTGGCCGGTGAAGCTCTTGAGGCTGCCCTGGATGTCCGGCAGGAGGTGCCTAGTGATGATCCTGTGGACCATGTCCCCCACGTCGACCGCCCGCGTCTTCACGCCCAGGGCGATCTGCGCGTTGAGCTTCTCGTCCATCGACTCGAGCGCGGTGTACGCGGACGTCGTCGGCCCGTCCGAGATGTCCGACATCGGGTGCGTGAAGCCCAGGCCCTCGTACTGCAGGACGGTCCCTATCCTCCCGCTCACTAGGTCCATGATGGGCTCGACCTCCTTGGGATGGGCGTACCGCTGCGTCGCCCTGTAGAACTCCAGCGGGTACCTCATGCCCACATCCATGTTGTGGGCCTCCTTGTCGATCTCGTTCGGGTCCAGCTTGGTGGTCAGCACGAGCGGGGCGTCCATGAGCCCTCCGCGCTTCTCGGGGAGGAACGCCCTCGAGAAGTTCAGGAGGCAGTCCATGAGCAGCATGAGCGAGTCCTCGTCCCCGTCGCAGTTCCTCCTCTTGGCCGCGTGGAAGAACGGGTGGGCGTACCCCGCGTGCGCGTCCGCGAAGCCGATGACCCTGGACAGCACACCCCCGGAAGTGTGCGGCGCGAGCCCGACGACCAGGTGGCCGACGAGGTCCCGCTGGACGGCGATGTTGTAGAACGGCTCGAGCCCGTACAGCCTCACGAGCATGTCGTCTATGAAATTGGATGTGTGGATCAGGTACTCCGCATACGAGCGCGGTATCACGACGTCCTGGACCTTGAGCTCGACGACCTGGTCCGCGGACTTCAGTTCGTTCCCCCAGACGTCCCTGGTGTACCCTAGCCGACGCGCGGTCTCGACATCGATGCCGATCTCCTGGGGCTTGAAATGGGTGAGGGGGACATCGGTAGCGTCGACCCGGATCGTGCCGTCCTTGAACACGTACACCTCGTGCTTGGCCCTCAGGATCCCCTTCTCGATCGCCTCCGGGGTCTTGTTCCTTGATATCATCCCCTGGACCCCCTTGACATCGAGGGCCCTCTTCTCCTTGAAGCGCTCGAGCGCGGACGTGAACAGCATCCCGATCGGCACGTCCTGTACCTCGGCGGTGCCCGTGGGGACGGTGTGGCCGCCGCAGCTGCACTTCGCGAGGAAGCTCCTCGAGCCGCACACCGGGCACTCCCTGACCCCGAGGTCGACCTTGATCACGCCGGCCTCGGCCGCCAGGTTCATCAGCCTCTGGGGGCCGCCGTCGGCTCCGACCGGGAAGAGCCCGTGGGGCGGGGGCTTCATCTTCCTCTCCCGAGCCTTCTCGGGCCGCGCGACCCTCGCGCCTATCCTCGTCACGGCCCTTGCGCGCACCTCGACCCCTGCCAGCGCGGACACGAGGTCCAGGGGCTTCTGGACGTCCTGCGGGGGCTCGGCCCTGGACTCCATCCTGTTCCCGGCAGGGGAGAGACCCAGGCCGAGCATCAGAGGCAGCGCGCACGAGTCCAGGACCAGGTCTTTCTCGGATACCCTGTGAAGTGCTCCCAGCCGTTCCAGCAGGTCCTTGATGATGTTGTCGTTGTCGAGGAGCAGGCGCCCGTTCTCGAACCTGCCCCTGGAGAGCACCATCTCCCTGAGCCGAAGGAGCTCCTCGACCCGCATGTCCGACCAGAACAGGTTGTGCTTCGGATGCAGGGGGACCTTGAACTCCCTGCACATCTCGACGGCCCTCTCGAAGCTCGGGTCCTCCCAGCCTTCCGGAAGCATGCCGCACCTGTCCAGGAGCTCCTCCTTGTGCCACTCGATGCAGTATCCGCCGGGAATGAGCAGGTGGTTGTTCTCCGCGAACTCGCCGTACGAGACGAGCATCTCCCCGACGTCTATTATCTCCTTGACCCGGCCCCTCACGGCCTCGGTCTCTGAGAGCCTGTTCACTTGGACAAGGTCGCCATTGTCCAGGAGCACTATGGGCCCCTCGACGGCGTCGCAGGTCGTCACAGCGCCCGCCTTGCCCGGGCGCTCGACCTTGATCTGCGTCCCGATTGCGACGAACTCGTCCAGGAGCACCATGGTCGCAGGGTTCATAGCAAGCGCCGCGAGGCCCGTGGCCCTCGTCCTCCCGTACCTGAGCCTGAAGCCGCCGACCCTGGACGGATACGACAGGACTGGCCTTCCGGCGAGCATGTCCTTGAGGAACTTCGAGCTCGGGGAGATCTCCGCGCCGCTCTCCTCGACGCCCTTCTTCTTGAGGTTGAGGAACTGGTCGATGAACTCCCAGCCGTCGATGCCCAGCCTCTTGACGTGCTTCTGGACCTTGGGTGCCTTCAGACACAGGCCTTCGGCGATGACGAGGCAGGCGCCTCCTCTGACCCGGTTGGTGGATATCCTCGGGAGGTCCCTGAAGCCCTGGACCTCGGCATCCTCGGTACCCTCGCCGTCGACGCATATGGGCGCATTCCGCGCCATGATCTCGATCTCCTCGTTGGTCGGGGTGTACTGGAGGTGCTGGCAGGCCTTGTAGAGAGGGATCTCCTCCTTGAACCTCTGGACCTCGCCGCTCGAAGGGACATATCTTGCCAGCCCGAGCTCGCGCCTCACGATATCGGCTATCAGCACGCTCATCGCCTGTCCCGTGCCTCCGGCGGACCTGATGGGCCCCGCGAAGAACACGCTCAGGTAATCGGAGCCGTCCGAGTTCCTGCCGATGGACACGCTCGCGATCCCCTCGAGCGGGGCGACGAGTATCCCCTCCGTCAGGACCGCGAGTCCGACCCTCACTGCCCTCTCGATCGCGAACTCGCGGGACTTCGCAGGCAGCTTGGCGTACTCCTTGGCGATCAGGATCGAGACCTCTTCCCGGTTGTGGTCGCGGCTGAGCTCGCGGATCCTCGAGGCGACCCCCTCGACGTCCCAGTCGACCAGCAGCTTCTCGACCCTCGCCGCGAGGTCCTGCGCCTGAGGGATCTCGACATCCAGCTCGGGGTCGAACCCCTTCATCCGGGCACGCTTTGCGACCTCGTAGCAGGCGTCCACCTGCCTCTGCAGAGAGGAGAAGTACTCCTCCATGGACTCGCTGCACACAACCGACTTCATGCTTTCCCCCTTGAAGGAAAACCGCAGAGAATACGGCTCCCATCTATCTGCGGAAACGCATCGCCGAGCTATCCCGCACTGCTATCGCGGCTCCCGACTATAAGCGTTGCTTTTAGCTTTGCGTCTTTACATCGCCAAGGGTCTTCACAATGACTTCCAAGAGGCCCGGGACGCCCTTTCCGGTGGAGGCAGACACCTTGATCCTGCTGGACTTGGTCTTCGAGAGGTCCACCTTGTTCTCGACCACTATGATCGGCACTCTCGTGAACTCCTGCTTGATGTTCTCCAGAAGATGTTCCTGGTCGCTCATCGGATATCCGCACGTCTCGGTCGGGTCCATCAGGAATATCACGATCGAGGCCAGGTGCTTCAGGGCGAGTATGGCCCTCAGCTCCATGGGGTTGCGCTCGCTGAGCTCCCTGTCGAGCAGGCCCGGGGTGTCTATGACCTGATACCGGAGGTACTTCTTCTCGAACATGCCGACAGAGACCTCCTGGGTGGTGAACGGATATGCGGCAACCCTGGGCTTGGCGGTCGAGATCCTTCCCACGAGCTGGCTCTTGCCGACATTGGGGGACCCGGCGATCACGATGGTCGGAACTTCAGGGTCCACCGTCGGATACTTCTTCATGACCGCCCTCGCTTTGGCCAAGCACTTGAGCTCCTTGTCGACCTGCTTGACGAACGAGGACATGCGGCCGTACGCTCTCCTCCTGGTCTCGTCGATCGCCGGGATGGTCCGAGAATGGGAGATGTCGCGGACGGCGTCCTTCGAGACCCTGGCGACATTGCCCCTGCACCAGTCCATCGCCCCCAGACTCTTCTTGAGCTTGTCCCTCCCGACGGTGATATCGACGAGCTCGCGGTAGAACGGGCTGAGCCTCTCCAGGCTCGGGAAGGCCTTGACATAGCTCCCCATCGTGCTCACGATCGTGTCGCTCGACGACTTGAGCTTCGAGATGTTGATCTCGCGGACGGTATCGAGCCTGGTGATGCCTTCGTAGTCCACCTTCGATGCCCTCCTGAAG
>JAJYIS010000069.1 GCA_021789945.1 Thermoplasmata archaeon
GACGAGGAAGCTGAAGGCCAAGCCCGGCGCCAACAAGCCTTCCTGAGCCGGGGACCGCGAGGATTATCTCAGGGTTCCTCCGTTCCTGGGGCCGGATGATGTTCGTCGATTGCACCGAGGGAGTGTCCGGGGACATGCTCCTCTCGGCCATGATACACGCGCTGCCCAGGGACCGCAGGGAGAGCGCTATCTCCAGGTTGACGAAGGCCGCGGGCATGAGCGGGCTGACGATCCATGTGGTCGAGGTCAAGGACCTCGACGAGGCCGGCCTGGGGATATCCTACACGCGTGCCGAAGACCAGGACCACGAGGTCTCCTACGATGAGGCGTTCGCGACCCTTGGCCGGTTCTCGGAGCACCTCGGGTCAGCTTCGAAGCTCCCGGGAAGGATCCTCGGCCTCATATTCGACGCCGAGGCCCAGGCGCACAACAGGCCGGCGGAGAGGGTGCACCTGCACGAGATCGGGCGGCCGCATGCGCTCTTCAACATGGCGGCGGTCGGGCTCCTCCATTCCGAGCTCGAGTCCCTGGGGGCTGGGGAGTTCGTGGCCTCGACCATCGTGACGGGCAAGGGCATCATCGTCGTGAGCCACGGGGCGGTCCGGGTGCCGGCACCCGCCTCGAAGATCCTCTTGAAGGGGCTGAAGAGCGTCCCCGGGGACGACCCGGGGGAGAGGGCCACTCCGTCTGGGGTCGCGTGCGTGAAGGCGCTCGTGTCCCGCCAGTCGGACGAGCCGCCCACGGTCTACCGCTCGAAGGGCGTGGGCTTCGGCACGAAGCGCTTCGGCGGCCGTTTGGGCAGGACCACGCTCCTGTGGGCGTGAGCGGGCCGAAACCCGATGGCACAAGGATTATCCGCTTTGGGGCCCTCCCTCGCACCGGTAACGATTGTACGGTCGTCTGCTGGGATGTTACCAGGAGGATCTTCGGATGTCTGAGGAAGGCGTCGTCCCCCAACCCGCCAAAACCCTTGACTGCATCGGCCTGTATTGTCCTGAGCCGGTGTACAGAACCCGCGAGGAGATTTCATCCGTCCCCGTTGGTCAGATCCTGGAGGTCCTGGCAGACGACCCCGCTTCGGAGTCCGACATCACCAGCTGGGCGAAGCACGCCGGGCAGGAGCTGCTGTCGGTCGAGCGTAGGAAGGACGGATTCAGGTTTCTCATAAAGAGAAAGAAGTGAAGAGGTGGAACGGATGGCAAAGAAGATACTCTATGTGCAGACATCGGGCACAGACACTCCGGAGAGATTGTACGCCCCGTTCATACTGGCGAAAACGGCTAGGGAGATGAACATCGACGCGACCATCTACTTCCTGGGGATGGGCGTGACCACGGTCATGAAGGGTAACGCCGAGAAGATCAAGCTTGGATCGTTCCCGACGGTAAAGCAGGTGATGGATGAGGCCGTGAAGGCGGGCGTGAGGATGCTCGTGTGCGGCCAGAGCTGTCAGATGCTCGGGCTCAAGGGGGCCCCCGAGGAGTTCGAGGACCCCGCGAAGGTCGTGGGGGCCGCCACGCTGAACGACCTCGTGCTCGAGCACGATGCGGTGCTATCTTTTTAGGCTGACCTGACCATCCTGCAGACAGGCGGAGGAGAAAGGCAGTGTCGATGCAAGCCAGCGGACAGAAGAGGAGGGTTTACATGGACTACGCGGCCGCGTGCCCGGTCGACCCGCGGGTCATGGAAGCGATGATGCCGTTCTTCGCGGACAAGTTCGGAAACCCGTCTTCGCTCCACAGCTCGGGCAGGGAGCCGAGGAAGGCGCTCGAGGAGGCGAGGACGAAGGTGGCCTCGCTCTTCAACTCCAAGCGGAAGGAGGAGATCGTCTTCACGTCCAACGGGACCGAGGCCAGCAACATCGGCATCAAGGGCGTCGCGATGCGGATGAAAGGCGAGGGGAACCACATCATCACCAGCGCGATCGAGCACATCTCGGTCCTGAACATCATGAAGTACCTCGAGAAGAACGGCTTCGAGGTGACCTACCTGAAGCCGTCATTGGACGGCTTCATCGACCCGTCGGAGCTCGAGCGGTCCATCAGGAAGGAGACCGTTCTCGCGACCATCATGTTCGCGAACAACGAGGTCGGCACGCTCCAGCCGATCGAGGAGATTGGCAAGATCCTCGAGCAGAAGGACATTTTCTTCCACGTGGACGCGGTCGCGGCCGCGGGCAAGGTACCCATAGACGTTCAGAAGCTCAAGATCGATCTCATGTCCGTATCGTCCAACGACATCTACGGCCCCAAGGGCGCGGGCGCGCTGTACATGCGCGACGGGACGCGCATAGAGGCCGTGAACCAGGGCGGCGGCCAGGAACGGGGCTTCAGGTCCGGGAGCGAGGACATGCCCGCGATAGTCGGCTTCGGGAGGGCGGCGGAGATCGCGAAGGCCGAGATGGAGGACGAGGGGAGGCGCATTATCGTCCTCAGGGACAGGCTCATCAAGGGGATCACGGGAAGCATAGAGGACTCGTTCCTGAACGGCCATCCAACCAAGCGCCTGCCGAACAACGCGAACTTCAGGTTCAGGTACGTGGAGGGCGAGTCGATGCTGCTCAACCTCGACATGATGGGCGTGAGCGTGTCCTCGAGCTCGCCGTGCACTTCGAAGAGCCTTCTGCCGTCGCACGTTCTGCTGGCGTGCGAGATCCCGACCGAGGAGGCGCAGAGCGCGGTGCAGTTCACTCTCGGCCGGTCGAACACCGAGGCGGACGTGGACTATGTGGTGGGGATCCTCCCGGGCATAATCAAGAAGCTGAGGGCGATGTCGCCCTTCAGCCAAAGGAACCTCGAGGAGATGCGCTCGACCGCGGGGCACAGGGAAGAGGAGCATCATCACCCAGACGAGTGAACTCCTCATCGGCTCTTCCCGATGAAGAGGCATCCGTGCGCAAAAGTGTGCGCGCGCTCGCGCGAATAAATACCTATGCCCTTGTTTAGCAGGGCCAGTGAAAAATGTCCAAAAAGATATATATATTACAGGCTTATAATGGACCTGGATGGGAAAGCCTATGAAGAATAGGATTCTGAGCATAGCGCTGGCGCTAAGCATGCTCGCGGTGGTCTTCTATGCGTTCGCTGCGAACGCATCGGTGATCTACACGGGCAGTGTGCAGACGACAGACAACACAGGTGCTCCCAAGACGATTTTCTTCCAGGGAGACCAGGTGTACATGAACGTGCAGCTGAACAACGACCTCGGCCCGTACTCAGGGACTGTGCAGATACAGCTCGTGAGAACGACGGACGGAACGGTCCTGAGCACCATGAACCGAGTGACGAACAACCCTGACGTCGGCTGGTACAACAGCTCGGTCGCGGGGAGCTCCTTCGGGACATGGAACGTGTTCCCAGGAGGCTTCCAGGGCGACATGATCACCTGCGACGTCGTAGCGTCGTACTTGGGAACCGTCATCGGGAGACAGTCGATAACGGTCGAGATGACCGGCTTGACACTGTCGCCGGCGTCGTCCCCAGGGAACCCGTACTACCCAGGCCAGCATGTGTCGATCACCATGGTGACGACCCAGCTAGGCTCGGGGTTCTACATGCAGATAGTCAACAGCACGGGCGACACGATCCTGAACGTCACGAACCAGGTGACATGGACCGGATGGTGGAACTACGACTGGACGGTCGCATCCGACTTCCCGGACGGCCAGTTCACGGTGAACATCAGGGACTTCACGAGCAACGCGGTCTGGTACACGGACGACATCTGGGTCCAGAAGTACGTCCTCAGGGTCAGCTCTGACAGGACCTACTACCTGATCGGCGAGACCGCACAGATCAACTACGCGGTGTTCGACGCTTCGCTGGGAACGCCCTACAGCGGCGTGACCGTCACCTACTCGGCAACGTACAGGAACCTCACGGGCAACCAGACGTGGGTCAACAACACTCCACCTCTGACCGGGAGCGCGGGAACACAGCTGTTCACGATCACTTCCGATGTCAACCTATCGTCCAACGTGGTCATAACCTACTGGGCGAACGAGACGGGCACCTCGAGAAGCTACACGACGACCCTCACGCTCTACACCGGTATCCTGAGCGCGACGGTATCCGTCAACGCGGGCCCGTACCTGCCCGGTGACCTGGTCGCTGTGACGATAAACGCGAAGGCGGGAACCAGCAACCTGCCCGGCGCGTCCGTGGCTCTCACAGTCGAGAGGAACGGGACGCCGATAGTCGCGTACGGCGCGACCAACCTGACGACCGACGCCCTGGGCGGCGTCACTCACACATTCTGGCTCGATTCAGCCTCGCAGCAGGGCTCGTATGTGGTGAACGTGACGGTTACCAAGCTCGGCCAGACGGTCAACAGGCTCGGGACATTCGTCGTTACATGGAGCGGCGCGCTCATGGTGACCCTCGACAAGACCTCCTACTACGGCGGGGACACGATCAACGTGCACTTCCGGACGATCTGGAACGGCGTGGAGATGGACGGGCTCCAGGTGGCGTACTACGCGACCGTGAGCTACGGCATCCTGCTGACCGGGAACACGACGACCGGTGACGCCCAGGTCGCGGTGCCTGCCGGATACTACGGCAGCCTGTCGATCTCAGCGTCGGTGAACGTGAACGGCAACATATTCGACGGATACGCCTCGACGACCGTGAACATCGCGAACATCGTGCTCACGACGGACAAGAGCAACTACAGGCAGGGCGATGTGATCACCTTCAACTACGAGATCGTCACCTCAGTGACGACCGCGACCCTGCAGTACGAGATCACGGACGCATCGGGCGTGACTGTCGGAACGGGCTCACCGGCCTTCTCGAAGGCCGGCTCGTTCGAGTACACAGTGCCTAGCGCGCACCCGTCGACGAGCTACACCGCGAGGATGGTAATGACGACCGACGCGGGCGGATACCTCACCTCCAGCTTGACTGTAAGCATAATGGACAACTACGAGCTGCAGTTGTGGCTAGGCCCGTCCGGATACGTCTCGGGCGAGTACAAGCCCGGCCAGACGGTGAAGCTGCACTACACGATCAACACCTACGCAGCCAACCTGCCGGTGTACAAGATCGTGGTGACGACGAACCTGGACCCGGTCCCCCAGACCTACCTGGTGACCGCGACCTCGGGAGTGCTCGACTACAAGATCCCGAGCAACGCGCCGACCTCGCTGGCATTCATGTACGGTGAGCTGTACAACGGCGTGAGCGGTGCCAGCCTGTACGACACCAACCAGATGCTGTTCTCCGTGAACAGCCAGCTCGGCGCATGGGACTCGAGCGTGGCAGGCATGAGCGCGATCAACTTCACGCTGCTCGTGCTCGTGATCATAATGATCCTGCTGCTCATCATCGTGCCCTTCCTGAAGGGCCGGATGGGCGGGGAGAAGCCAGCCGCCACGAAGGCACCCGAGCCGGTCCCGCCGCCGTCGCCGTAAACGGGCCGATCGCGCAGGAACGACCCAAACCCCTTCCCCGTAACTTATTTTTCACATCTGACCTCCGAGCTGGGGCCCTGACCCCAGGTTGTGGCGAAAAGGCTTATACGCCCAACGCGCAATCGTCTGGCGATGGCCCAGGAAAAGGTCGCAGTGGTCGGCCTCGGATATGTCGGCATACCCCTGTGCGCGCTCCTGGCGGACAAGGGGTTCGATGTCGTGGGCATAGACATCGTCAGGGAGCGCTCCGAGACCGTCGGGGCGGGCAGGCTGCCGTTCAAGGGCGAGGAGCCCGGGCTCGCGGAGCTGCTCGCAAAGGCGGTCAAGAGGGGCCGGCTGAGGACCGCGACATCGTTCGAGGCGTGCAGGGACAGGACCGCCATCTTCGTGTGCGTCGACACGCCGCTCGACGCCGACAAGCGCCCGGACAACTCGAAGCTCGAGGCCGCGGTCAGGGGCATCGGTAAGAATATGGGCAAGGGCGCGCTCGTCGTGATCGAGTCCACGGTCGCCCCCGGGACGATGACCGGCATCGTCGCGAGGACCCTCGAGCAGGAAAGCGGGCTCGAGCTGAACAAGGGCTTCAGGCTGGTCCATTGCCCTGAGAGGGTGATGCCGGGGAGGCTCCTGTACAACCTGAGGAACTACGACAGGGTCATAGGGGGCTCGGACGCGGTTGCCGTCAAGAGGGCCTCGGCAATCTACTCCAGGATAATGAAGGGAAAGCTGCACCCGACCGACCTCGTGACCGCAGAGATCGTAAAGACGGCAGAGAACGCCTACAGGGACGTGCAGATCGCGTTCGCGAACGAAGTCGCGCTCATCTCCGAGAAGCTCGGTGCGGACGCGTTCGAGGTCAGGAGGCTCGTGAACACCACCCCCTTCAGGGACATGCACATGCCCGGGGCCGGAGTGGGAGGCCATTGCCTGCCCAAGGACCCCTGGCTGCTCGTCCACGGGGGCAGGGACGCCGGCCCGAGGCTAATCCCCGCCGCGAGGGCCGTCAACGACTCGATGCCGTTCCATGTGCTCGACCTCGTCTCCGAGGTCCTCTCCGAGATCGACGTGAGGCTGGAGGATGCCGTTGTAGCGGTGATGGGGGCGTCCTTCCTCCAGGACACGGGGGACATCAGGAACTCGCCCTCGATCCCCGTGATAGCGTCGCTCTCGGCAGCGAAGGAGCTCAGGGTGCACGACCCGTACCTGGAAGAGATAGAGGGCGTCAGGACCACCCCGGATGTGAAGAAGGCGCTCTCGGGGGCCGACCTGGCGATATTCATGGTCGCGCACAAGGACTACTCGAAGCTCACGCCGGGGCAGCTGAAGAAGCTCATGCGCACGCCCGCGGTTGTAGACGGCAGGAACCTTTTCTCCGCGGACAAGATGACCAGGGCAGGCGTCGTGTACACGGGCGTAGGCAAGCGTGCGATCCTGAGCTGCAAGGCGCCTGCGAAGGCGAGATGAGCCGCGAATATCACTTGATCTCGACTTTGTTGCCCGACCCGATCGACTTCAGGGCCGCCTCGGCGATCCTCAGGGTCATGATGGCGTTCTCGCCCGTCACGAGGGGCTCCCTGCCAGTCTGCACGGCCTCAAGGAAGTCCTTCAGCTCGCGCTTCAGGGGCTCCTCCTTCTTGATGTTGACCTTGCGGACGTCCAGCTCCAGGGGGACGTTGTACAGGTTCCCCATCTCGTGCGGCTTGAAGGTGGACGAGCACACGACCGCGCTCTGGTCCATGTAGTCGACCTCGACGAAGTTCTTGGCGCACGTGAGAGCGAGCTTGCGGACCTTCATGGGCGTCAGCCAGTTGACCTCGACGAACCCCGTGGTGCCGCCTTCGAAATCAATCAGCACGTTCGCGTGGTCCTCGTACTTGATGTCCTTGCCCCTGCCCCCGAGTGCGTACACCGCCTTCGCAGGCTTGCCAACGACGTACTGCACCACGTCTATGTCATGGACCCCGAGGTCCATGATCACGCCGACATCGCGTATCCTCGAGGGCATGGACGACACGCGCCTCGTTGCGGCCGTGATGAGCTCACCGTACTCCCCCGCCTGGAGGCTCTGCTTCGCGAACGACACGACGGGGTTGTGGCGCTCGGTGAACCCGCCTGCGAGCACGACCTTGTGCCTCCTGGCCATGTCCGACAGCTTCCTGAGCGTCGCCGAGCTCCCTGACATCGGCTTCTCGAGCAGCACGTGCTTGCCCGCCAGGATGGCCTCCTCGGCGATCTTGGCGTGCGTGATCGTCGGGGTGACGACGGTCACGGCGTCGACATCGCTCTTGAGCAAGTCCCCGTAGTCCGTGAAGTGCGGGACAGAGAACTTGCCTGCGATCGCCTTGGCCGCCTGAGGGACGACATCGGCCACGGACGCGAGCACACCCATCTCCGAAAGTATCCTCGCATGGTTCTGGCCCATCGACCCTACGCCTATGACCCCTACGCGCATGCGTGGGCCCAATGAGGGTCGCTCGTAATAATCGTTTACTCGTCCACCACCAGAAAACCGCATGAAAGACTTATAATCGGCCCGGACAATCGGTGTCCGGTCTTGCGCATGAAGAAGAAACTCATGGATATCCTGGCCTGCCCGGTATGCAAATACCATCCGCTGGAGCTCACGGTGACGAAGGAGGACGAGAAGGAGGTCCTCGAGGGCAAGATCAGGTGCCCGAAGTGCCAGGTGGACTATCCGATCGAGGACGGCATACCGAACATGCTGCCGCCCGAGAAGTGAGAGCCACTATTCCTCGGCCGAGGGCGGACGCGCTTCGAGGACCCACTTGAGGAGCTCTGTGCTCTGGCCAACCCGCTCCTGCATGTCCTTCTCGATCGCCTCGAGCTCAGAGCCATTCGTCACGATGCCCGGGGGTATCTCGAACTCGAAGCAAGAGGTGACGAGGGTCTTGCTAGTTTGCTGGCTGAAGTCCCAGGAGATCTTGGACTTGATGCCTCGGGATGACTTGTAGAGTATCCTCCTGTCCTTCAGGAACTCGACCAGGTCCAAGTTCGTGGAGATCTCCATCCGCGCCAGGACCACCTTGGCCTCCAAGGACGTCCCTGGGCCGTACGCGACGAGGCTGATGCATCTGACGTCGATGAGCATCGGCATGAAATCCTTGAAGTTGTTCCAGTCGGCGACGTACTCGAACGCGTCAGAGGCACCGCACGCTACTTCGAGGGAGCGCTTGCAGATGGGCATGTCAAACTGTAGCACATACGGCCTCCGTCGCTATTTAGCAGTTCGCGCCATGGTCTCAGGGCACAAAAGAGTACGTTGCCTGGCTGGGGGCCCAACAGATTGATATCAATGGGGCCCTGTTCCCGTCAGGCCGGCCCCGGCGGGCTGGAAGAAGGGTGAGCCAGATGAAGGTGCTCGTCGCGGACGAGATCTCGAAGACCGGCATTGAGATGCTGAAGGGCCAGGGATACTCAGTCGACGTGAAGCTCGGGCTCAAGGAGGACGAATTGGCGAAGGCCATCCCGGAGTACGAGGTCCTGCTCGTCAGGAGCGCCACGAAGGCCACCAGGAAGGTCATCCAGGCCGCCTCGAGGCTGAAGGTCATCGGCCGGGCGGGCATCGGCGTCGACAACATCGATGTCGACGCGGCTACCGAGCGCGGGGTGCTCGTCATGAACGCCCCCTCGGGGAACGTGACCTCGACCGCGGAGCTCACGATCGGGCTGATATTCTCTCTGGCCAGGAGGATCCCGCAGGCGGACGCCTCGATGAAGAAGGGAGAGTGGAAGCGCAAGGAGATGAAGGGCGCCCAGATCCAGGGGAAGACCCTGGGGATAATCGGCCTGGGGAGGGTGGGCGCGGAGGTCGCGAAGCGCGCGTCCGCGCTCGGCATGACAGTCATCGCGTATGACCCGCTCGTGTCCCCCGAGGTCGGGGTGAGGCTCCACGTGAGGCTCGTGACGCTCGACAGGCTCCTGCAGGAGGCGGACATCGTCACCATACACACGCCCCTGACGCCGCAGACCAAGGAGATGCTCGGGAAGGACGAGCTGACGAAGATGAAGAAGGGCGCGTTCCTGATCAACTGCGCCCGGGGAGGCATAGTGAACGAGGACGCGCTGTTCGAGGTACTCTCTGCGGGAAAGATCGCCGGCGCGGCCCTCGACGTGTACTCCATCGAGCCGCCCACTGGGTCGAAGCTGCTGACTCTCCAGAACATCATACTCACGCCGCACCTCGGGGCCACCACGACCGAGGCCCAGGAGGACGTCGGGTCCGAGATCGCCGAGCAGGTGATCGCCTATCTCAAGGACAACGTGATCAAGAACGCCGTGAACATGCCGGCCAAGCTCGACCCCGAACTGGTGCCGTACATGCCTCTCGCGGAGAAGCTCGGAACGTTCGTGTCCCAGCTCGGCAGATGCAGCGCCGGCAAGGTCGAGATCCACTGCATGGGCGAGCTCGCGAAGAAGAGGGACCTGAGCATCATATCGGCGTCCGTCATCACCGGGCTGCTGAAGCCACTGTCCGAGGAGTTCAACGTCAACTACATCAACGCGTTCGCGATGGCCAAGGCCAGGGGGATAGACGTGGTCACGTCCGCCTCCGAGGACGCCGGGAGGTTCAGCAACCTGATCAGGGTCTCCCTGCACACGAACGGCGACTAGATCGGA
>JAJYIS010000070.1 GCA_021789945.1 Thermoplasmata archaeon
TACCTTCTCCAGTTCCTGCAGGAACAGAGCCGGACCTTGTGCAGGTAGGGCTCACTGGCAGGCGCTGTGCTTTATCGCGACGACCGGGCAAGATTCCTGGCACGCGCAGCACTGAATGCACTCGTCGATGTTGGGGGCCGTCGTCTTGCCCTTGACTATCTCGTAGACGTTCGAAGGGCAGACAGCTACGCACTGGCCGATGCCCTGGCATTTGTCATAGTCGACCTCGATGACCACGCCCAGCTTCTTGCTCTCCCACTTCCTGATATCGGCCACTGCGACACCCTCCGGACGAACCTCTGAGCGATGGATGCCGTCTTATTACTTGCGCCACAGCCCGTAAGGAACAGGGGAAACAACATAAACCAATGGCAAGCATGACCGTCCATCATACAAAATCGGAGAGGAATGCATGGCCAAGTACAAGTTGGAGATCGTCAGGATAGAGTGCTCAGGCTGCGAACTCTGCGCGAACACCTGCCCGGAGCATTTTGAGATGGCCGGGGACGGGCTCTCGTCCCTGAAGGGGGGAACCAAGGCCGGAGACAACGACGAGAAGGAGATAGACGAGGAGGGATGCGCCCGGCAGGCCGCCGAGGAGTGCCCTTCCACGTGCATCCACCTGTACCAGGACGGGAAGAAGCTCGTATGAGGCCAGGAATCCTCCCGCTCACAGTATCCGCTTCAGCCGGAACATGACCCACAGAGCCGCGACCGCGATCGCGGATATCGCCACAATTATCCAGAAGGCGTAGGGATTGCCAGCGATCGGCAGGTCCACGTTCATGCTGAACATGGCTGTAATCATCACTGGGAGTATCAGTATGAGGCTGATGGTCGTCAGTGTCTTCATGACCACCTGAAGATTGTTCGCGAGTGTCGACTCGTAAGCATCGAGGATGTTCGCCGTGATCTCGCGGTAGATCGTGGTCATCTCGTAGAGCTGCGCGATGTCGTTCTCCAGGTCCTCGGCGACGTCCATCTGGTCCTTGTTCAGCTTGAGGTGCTTCACCTTCGAGAGCATGGACATCGCGTTGAGGTTCGCGAGCAGCGCGGTGTTAAGAACGATCAGGCTGTTGCTCAGGGCAAAGGCCTGCTGGCCGACCGCCTCCGCCTGGCTAGGATGGAGGATGTCCTCCTGGATCTTCGCGATCGTGCGCTCGAGCGGCCTGATCCGCCTGTCGAGGTCCCGGCTGACCTTCCTCACGAGCACCAGGAAGAGGTCCTCCTTCGAGTCCATCTTCGGCCTGCGCTTCAGCTCCGACAGGAGCTCCTGGTCGGAGAAGCTGGACACCAGCCTGACCGTGATGACCTTGCCTTTCGAGATGAATATGCCGATCGGAATCGTATGGACTCGCGCGGAGGCGTCGTCGCCGTTCCTCTCCTCCGGCAGGAGCGTCCTGAGGACGACGAGGTCGTAGGACTCCTCGATCTCTATCCTGGAACGCTCGTTCGGGTCCAGACAGTCCGCGACATCCTGGAGGTCGATGTCGAACTCCTTGTGCAGGCCCTCGACCTCCTCGGGGGACGGGGCCACGGCATCTATCCAAAGTGCGTCCTTCATCTTGCCCGATTCGATGGAGCAGAGTTCGCCACCCTCAGCACGGCACAGCCTGATCAATAATCTCACCTCCAGGGTCTGGAAACCCGATGCTGAGAGGTGAGATATAAGGCTTCAGATGACTGCTTTAAGACCCAGGCTGGTGTAGCGCCTTCAGCCCTTCGAGGGATACGGGTTGGCCCACCTGTCCAGGAAGATGTTCTCCCCGATCGGCTTCCGCTCCGGCCTGGTCCTCTCGCTCTCCTTCTGCTTGTCGGAGAGGAGGTCCTCAGGACCGCCTGGATACCCGCATATCACGGTCGTTATGATGATGTAGGGCTCTGGGATTCCCAGGGCCGCCCTGACCTTGGCAGGGTCGTATCCCGCGATCGGATGGGCCACCAGTCCTAGCTCGGTGGCGCGGAGCATGAGCTGGCCAATCGCGAGGCCGCATCCGAAAAGGAAGTAGTTCCTCCTGTCGCTCAGCATGCAATCATCATCCTCCTTCGCCGCGACCACGATAATCAGCGGGGCCCTCGTCGTCCAGACGTTCCCCCTGTTCATGCCTGCCTTAGTCTCCGATAGCGCCGGCTCGCCCTTGACGAAGACAAGTCGCCACGGCTGGAAGTTGTTGCACGAGGGTGCGAGCCGGGCGGCCTCGATCAGCGCCTCCACCTTCTCGTCTTCTATAGGCTTGGTCTGAAAGGCTCTCCTGGCACGCCTGTTGTGAATCGCATCCACCACGTCCACTCCATCACCTGTACCAAAATCGTCTATGGTGGATTTAGACTTGACCACGGGGGCGTTCGGTCAGGCCTTGTAGACCTTCCAATGGATGCCATACCCGCTGGACTTCTTCAGCTGCGCGACCGCCTCGAGCATCGCGTCAATGGAACCGCGGGTTCCCGAAAACGCGACATCCACTCCTTTGCTGAGGGCGCTCATCGACGACTCTATCGGCGCATGTATCGAGAAGAGCTCCCCGCTCGTCTTCATCAGGAGCGCTGCGCCGACGACATCGCCCGCGACCAGCAGTCCCGGAGAGAAGTCCTCGAGCTTGTCCCTGACGCGCGCGACATCCGCGGTCTTCGACCCGCCGTCCATCTCTGACGGCGCCTCGATCAGCAACAGCTCGCCCAGTTCCAGGTCCACGATCCCCTCGAGCCTCCCGACAAGGACGTCGTCGCCCTCGGCCGCGTCCTCGAGCGACTCACCAGTCGACGGCGACTTCTGACCAGGGTAGGCCATCAGCATCCCGTCCTCCATGATCAGGCCGACCTTCTGGCCCGCGGAGATGTCCTTGCCGGCGATGGCGACGCACCTGTCAATTACGCTGACCCTCCTGAGGATAGTGTCCACCTCGGCCTTAATGTCCGTGAAGTGTTCCTGGAGGAGCTGCATGCCCTTCTGGGTCGGACGCATCGCGCCGCCCTTCTCCGTGAGGAGCCCCTCCTTCCGCATGGCCGACAGGTACTGGCTCACGGCCTGGACGGTAATCCCGAGCCTCGAGGAGATGTCCTTGAGCCTTGCCGAGGGAGTCCCCACGACCTCCGCCAAAATGAGCAGCTCTGTGTTGCTTCTAAGGTCGCGGAGGTGCCTTCCGTTCATCCTGTCCCCTCCATGGGCAGCTTCGAGACGAGCTCGTGGACATCCTTCACGGGAATCGCGCCCGAGCTAATCAAATCCTTCACGGCCGCGTCCGCCTTCCCGCCGACGAAGTCGATGGTCTTGCCAGGCGCCGGAGATACGATCATGACCAGCTTGCCCGCGCGCAGGGCTGCCCGAGCGGCTTCCAGGTTTCTGATGTTCCCCGGGCCCACCGGGAAGGGCGAGACTATCACGACCTTCGAGTCCTCGATGAACCTCATGTTCTCAGCGTACGCGCCTTCACTGATGGGCGCGAACGGGGCCTCGGCCACGACGGCAAGATGCAGATCCTGGACGTTCTCGTAGTCCGAATCCAGCACGTTGAGCACGCCCGCGGACACGCTGAACCCGCGCTCCACCAACGCCTTCATGATCGGCCCGCCCGTCCCTCCGCCGCACAGCAGGTGCGCGTGCGTGCCGTGCGCGTGCCCGAGCGACGAGATGGTATGAGGGACCACGTAAACGGCCTCCGTGAACGGGTCCCTGCGCACGACCACATCGACCCCGTACACGCTCTGGATGATCTCCGGGGTAAGGACCTCCTTTGGCGGGCCTATCGCCTCCAACATGCCGTGGCTCAGGAGGGCGATTCTCGAGCAGTACCTCGCGGCGAGGTTCACGTCGTGGAGCACGGCGATGACCGTGGTGCCCTCCTCCCGGTTCAGCCTCTTGATGAGGTCCATCACCTCGAACTGACCGTTGATGTCGAGGTACACCGTCGGCTCGTCCAGCAGGAGCGCTTTCGACTGCTGGGCTAGCGCGCGCGCTACTATCACCTTCTGCCTCTCGCCACCGCTGAGCCCGTAGAACGGCCTCGAAGCGAACTTCCAGGTATCTGTCCTCTCCATCGCGCTCCTGACGGCAGAAGCGTCCTCCTTGGTCGTGCCCGCAATGCGGCTGCTGACGTGGGGTATCCTGCCCATCATCACGATGTCGTAGGCCGTGAACGAGAAATCGGTCGCCGAGCTCTGCGGGACCACGGCGAAGGTGCGGGCGAGCTCCGCCGGGGAGAACGCGTCCAGCGGCCTGCCATCGACAGAGATGCTCTCGCTCCCTGCAGGGAGGAAGTTCATCAGGCATCTCAGGAGGGTAGTCTTCCCGGACCCGTTCGGCCCCATCAGGCCGAGGAACTCCCCGGGATGGACCTTGAACGAAACGTCCCTGAGCACCTGCTTCTCGCCGAACGAGAACGACAGGCCTCTGAGATCGAGCTCCATCAGGTCTCGCCTCCGGTCCTGCTCCTTCGGAGCAGATAGAGGAAGAACGGCCCCCCGCAGAGCGCGGTGATGATCCCCACAGGGAGCTCGGTGGGGGCAATGACGCTCCTGGCCAGCGCGTCCGCGAGTATGAGGAATATCGCGCCAGTAAGGGTCGCGGACGGCACGAGGATCCTGTGGTCCGCGCCAACGACTATCCTCATCATGTGCGGCACGATCAGCCCGACGAAGCCGATGACACCGGTGAACGCCACGCCGGCAGATGTCATGACGGCCGCAAAGACTAGCATGAGCGTCTTGACTGTCTCCGGGTCGGAGCCGAGGTTGTGAGCGGTCTCCTCTCCGAGCAGCAGCGCGTTGAGGTCCCTGCTATAGAGGAACACCACGACCGTGCCTATTGAAACGGCGACCGCGAGCACGCCGACCGCAGTCCACGAGGCCAGCGACAGGCTACCCAGGAGCCAGAAGATGATCCTATGGTATTCCTGGCTCCTGAAGTATATGAGGAACGACACGATCGCCCCGAGGAAGGCGGCGACGGCGACCCCTGAGAGGAGGAGCGTGTCCACGTACAGCTTCCCCCTAACGTTCCCGAGCGAGTAGACCACGAAGACCGTCACGAGCGCCGTGAAGAACGCGAGCGCTGGAGAGACGAACGAACCGATGACGGCCACGCTCGCGATCCCGCTGAGGCCGGCGATGACCGCGCCCAGGGACGCGCCTGAAGACACGCCCACGATGAACGGGTCTGCCATGGGGTTCCTGAAAACGGCCTGCATCGCAGTGCCGGCACAGGCGAGGGCCGCCCCTACGAGGCCCGCGAGCAGGACCCTCGGTATGCGGACCTCCCAGAATATGACATTGTAGTAGTCCGGCCTGTCTCCGGGGAGATTGAATATCGCCCCCATGGCGTCGCCGAATGAGATGCGCTCGGGGTTCCCGGGACCGATGGGACCCAGCGTCCCTATGAGCAGCGCCAGGAGCACGGACCCGATGAGCCCCAGCAGCAGCAGACCTAGAATCAGCTTCCGCCTGCGCACGACGTGCTGGAGGTCGGCATCCGGTCCTCCGTCCGAGGCCTTCGGGGTTCTGCTCATCATCGCCGTTCTCAGCTGAACAGCTCGGGATGGACAATCGCGGCGAGCTGCTCCAGTCCGTCGACTATCCTCGGTCCGTACCTGCTGATGAGGTTGTCATCGATCGAGTAGATCTGGTTATCCTTCACGGCGGTCATGTTCTCCCAGCCCGGCCTTGAGGCGATCGTCAGGTTCGTGGTCTGGGACATCACGCCGGATGTGTATACGATGATCTGCGGGTCCTGCGCTATGACGAACTCGTTCGTGATCTGGGGGTATTCCGAGGTGGCGTTGTGGGCGATGTTCGTCGCCCCGGCCAGCCTGATGAGGTCATCTCCGAAGGAGCCCGGGCCGTACGTGAACATCGGATAGTACTCGATGTATAGGGTCGGCTTCGTGATGTTGGTGGCGAGGGTCTTGGCCGTGATGGCGTCCACCCTGGCGGAGAGGTTCGTTGCGAGGTCGTCCGCCTCCTGGGCGTGGCCGGTTATGACCCCTGCAAGCCTGATCGTGCCGAAGACGTCCTCGACCGTGCGGTCCGCGAAGATGACGTACGGGATGCCCTGGGAGCTGAGCTGGTCGAGCTGCAGCCTCGGGACGAGGTCGCTAGCGACTATCAGGTTGGGATGGAGAGCGACGATGGCCTCGGTGTTCAGCGTGTACGAGCCGACCTTCGTGAGGTTCGCCGCTGCCGCGGGATAATCGCTGTAGTCGTCGACCCCGACGACCTGGCTCCCCGCCCCGACCGCGAAGAGTATCTCGGTCGGGGTCGGGGCGACAGACACGATCCTTTGGGGGATTCCATCGATCGTGACTGCCCTTCCATAGTCATCGACAATCGTGAATGCCTTGGTCCCCTGTTCCTCGAACGCGCCGACAAAGTACCCGCCAGTGAAGCCAACAACAGCGGCCAGCGTCACTCCGATGACCGCCCATATCTTCATCACAGAAGCTCCTCTCTTCGATGATCCCATTCTCACGCCTCCTCGTATCGCTGTTCTTCCGATTTCTCGGTGTTCAAGCTAGCTTGAAATATTGAAAGTGTATTTTAAACTTGCCCTTCGGGACGCCTGAGATGTCGGCCCGGTGGCCAGCACTAGCAGCCAGAATGAAAACACGGTGGAACGGGTTTGCGAGGGTTTGCCCGGGAGCGGATGCCTTCACGATCAGCCCTTGGTGGCTTCCCCGAGGCTCTCCTCTAGGATGTCCATGGCCTGCTCGAGAATTTCATCGGGCATGATCATCGACGGGTGCATCCTTATGACATTGTCGTAGGTGCCGCAGGTAAGCAGGACCATGCCGCGCTTGAAGGCGGCGGCCTTCGTCGCCTTCGCCTCCTTCGCGGCCGGCGTCTTCGCCTTCCTGTCGCTCACCAACTCGATCGCCATCATGGCGCCCATGCCCCTGACGTCGCCGATGACCTGGAACTTCTGCTGCATCTCGTTGAGCCGCTTGGTCAGGTACGCATTGACCTTCGGGACGTTCTTAAGGGACTTCTCGATGATCTCGAACTGGGCGAGCGCGGCGGCGCAGCCCACGGGGTTCCCTCCGAACGTCCCTCCGAGGCCTCCCGCCTGGGTGTCATCCATTATCTCAGGTCTGCCCGTGCATGCGGAGATGGGGAAACCTCCCCCGATGCCCTTGCCGCTGACCAGGATGTCCGGCTCCACCCCGGACCAGTGCTGGATGCACCACATCTTGCCGGTCCTGCCAGCGCCGGTCTGTATCTCGTCGTCCACGTACAGGGCGCCGTGCTTCTTGCAGATCTTTGTGATCTTCGCGTAGAACTCCTTCGGGGGCACGATGAACCCGCCCTCTCCGGCGATCGGCTCCCCCACGAGGCACGCGACCCTGCCCTGGAACTCGGGCTTCGACCAGGTCTCGTCAATCTTGTCCGCGCAGGCAACCCCGCAGCCAGGATAGGTCATGTTCAGGGGGCACCTGTAGCAGTAGGCGAAGTCGACCTTGTAGGTCTCCGGGAGCGGCCCAAAGCCCGCCTTGTAGGGCATCTCCTTGGACGTGAGCGCCATTGCCAGCATGGTCCTTCCGTGGAACGCGTGCACGAACGAGAACGCCGCGGGCCTCTTGGTGAAGTGCCTGGAGATCTTCACGGAATTCTCGACCGCCTCGGCGCCCGAGTTGAATATCGCCGATTTCGAGAGACCAGGGTGAGGGGCGACCTGCGCGAGCTTCTCGGCGAGCCTCACATAGCCCTCGTAGGGCGTGACCATGAAGCAGGTGTGCATGAACTTCTCCGCCTGCTTCTTCACGGCGGCGACGACCTCCTTCGGGGCATGGCCGACGTTGGTGACACCGATGCCGCTGCCCATGTCGATGAATGTGTTCCCGTCGACATCGTAGAACAGCGAGCCCGATGCCTTGTCTATGTAGACAGGCTGGCCGATGCTGATCGCCTTCGACACGTACTTGTCCTTCAACTTCCCGAGCTCGACCGACTTGGGTCCTGGGACCTCGGCGGTCACGATTGAAGCTTTTTTCGCTGCCATGTGGATACCTCGAAGTTCGTGCAATGAATGATGCTGCTATTCGTGAATAGTTGAAATCCTAGATAGCTCTTTAGGATTTGCTTTAAGTAAACTTGGATGCCCGAATCGCGTACCGATCAGGGCCGGGAGAGCCGAAAAGCGGCCCTATGTCGCTGCTGGTGGACGTCGACGGTCGCGCTGCGGACGAATATCGTCGCGAAGGCCGATGCCAGCGGTCACCCGTAAGCCGTCTCGACGCCGCCCACGCTCTTGCTCTTCTTCGCGGCGTCGCGATGCAGGATCTTGAGCTGGGCCTCGAGACGCTCGGCCTCCTTGCACAGCGGCTCGACATTCAGGTTCATGTGGAGGACCATCTGGTCGATCGCGGCGAGTATGAGCGCCGCTGCGCCGGCGTCAGCGGTGTCAGGGCTCGCTTCGGCCAACAGTGTCACGACATCGAACCCTCGCCTCCTGCCCTCGTTCAAGAGCACCCCCGCCGTCCCTGAGATGACCCCTTCGACGAATGGCTCGGCGTCGGCTTTCTTCAGGAGATCCTGGGCCGCCTCGGTGCTTCCGATCCCGTAGACGGCGACCTCGCCCTTCTCTGGTTCTTGGCCCTCCTCCCGCTCGATGATAAGCCCGCCCGCGGAGATGACGAGCCTGCACCGCTGGGCGATGGCGAAATCGATTATCGCGGTCCCAATGTCCCTTAACAGGTTGGCGGACGGTTGAAGCTCGGTCGAGAAGACCGCAATCTGCTGCTCACCTTCCTTCAGATCGGGTCTCGCATAGATCCTGGCTGGCCCGAGCGGCTCGCCGTTCCTAATCAAAGAGAGAGTCGGGAACGCGTCCGAGTCGAGGACCGCGATGTACTCCATCTTCAGGAGAGCTATCAGGTAGTTGGCCACAATCGAACTGACGAGCCCCACGCTCGGGAAGCCGTCAATGACCACCGCGTTTCTCAAATCCACCCGCTTGAGATCGACGATGTCGACGTTCGGCATATGAGGTAGAATCAGGGAGCTAAGATATGAAGCTATGACCGACGGTTCTCCGATTCTGCCCGAATCAGCCAAGGTTTATTAGAAGAGTGCCTCATGTCAAGAGGGATGCCAGATGGGCCGGTGGCTTAGCCAGGATATAGCACTGGCCTTCTAAGCCAGTGGTCTCGGGTTCGAAAGGCGCTGAATGCGCCCGAAAGTCCCGACCGGCCCGCCATTGGCATCAAAAGACATATAAAAAGGAAGCAATGTACGCCACAGCGCGCAAGGGAGTCTGACCGATGAAGCGAAGCTCGAGGGCCTGGAAGAAGAGAGGCAAGCAGCGCTGGAAGTGGCGCAAGAAGAAGATGAGACGGAGAAAGAGGGCCCAGAAGCTGCGGAAGAAGTAGGCTCGTCCTTGAGCCCATCCGGGGGTATGGGGTAGTCTGGTATCCTTACGGGCTCCAGTTATGGGAATGATTTCCGTTGGGTTTGCTGACCAGTGATGACTAACTGGAGCGATGACCCATGTTCGAAACGGGCGGAGTCGCTCTCCGCCTGGTGGAAACCCGTCGATGGGGGTTCAAATCCCCCTGCCCCCACTCTTACTCATAGCTGATGAAGCAGTCCATTTGCGAGATCAGAGAGGGATTCCGCCTCGGACTTGCCGGCAGGGCCAGCTACAGTGCGCCCAGAATCATGGACTGCGCCGCATCAGGACTTGTCACTGGCGCGGGACTTCGCAGAACCGGAACGGAGATTCTCTGCAACGG
>JAJYIS010000071.1 GCA_021789945.1 Thermoplasmata archaeon
TCTGGAGCGGCTATCATGGACGCGGACGGGAATGTCTTCCTTGACTTCTCGGCTGGCATCTCGGTCATGAACGCGGGCTGGGGGAACCCGGCGGTCGTGAAGGCGATCAAGGACCAGGCGGACAGACTCGTGCACTCGTTGGCGAACGATGCCTACTATGACCTCGAGGCGGAGTATGCCGAGTTGCTCGCGAAGATCTCCCCGGGAGGACAGATCGAGTCCACGTTCTTCGGGAACAGCGGGGCGGAGGCAGTCGAGGCCGCGATCAAGCTCTCTCGGTACTACACAAAGGGCTCCGAGCACATCGCCTTCTTCGGAGCGTATCACGGGAGGATCGGGAACGCCCTCGCAATGGCGAGCAGGGTCAAGTACAAGTACGGCCACGGACCGTTCGCGCCCGGCGTCTACTTCGCGCCGTATCCCTACTGCTACAGATGCTGGTTCAAGCAGGAGTATCCCCAGTGCGGCATGCTATGCATCGACTACCTCGAGAAGGGGATACTGGAGTTCGGGGGCCCCAGCAGCGACTTGGCCTCGGTGTTCGTCGAGCCTCTCCAGGGGGAAGGGGGATACATCGTCCCCCCGAAGGAGTTCCTCCCGCGGATGAGGAAGCTCTGCGACGATAGGAAGTGCCTGCTCGTGATGGATGAGATCCAGTCGGGACTCGCGAGGACGGGGGAGATATGGGAATGCAATTCTGCTGGCGTCATCCCTGACATCCTGCTCACGGGCAAGGCATCCGGCGGAGGAATCCCCTTCGGCGCTTGCATGGCAAAGCGGAGCATCATGGACGTTTGGAGGCCAGGTTCGCATTCGTCGACCTTCGGAGGGAATGGCTTGAGCGTCGCCGCAGGCTACGCGCACGTCAAGTACATACTCGAGCACGACCTGGCAGCCCGGTCCAAGGTCCTGGGCGCGCACGCCATGAAGCGCTTGAGCGAGATCAAGGACAGGCACGACATAATCGGGGACGTGCGCGGCAAGGGATTGATGATCGGAGTCGAGATAGTGAAGAGCAAGAAGACCAAGGAGCCGTTCTACGTCCCCCAGATACAGGGGCTGGCCTGGCGCAAGGGGCTGATGATGATAACCGCGGGCATGTTCGGGAACGTGTTCAGGATCGCCCCTCCGATCGTCATCTCTCAGGAGCAGCTGGATGCCGGGATCGACATCTTCGAGCAGTCGATCAAGGAGACCCAGGCCAGCATGCACTGACCAGGACGGAACAGCAAATAGGCTAATATCCCGGGCACTGCATTGCAGCCAGCACCTGCGTGGGGAAGGAGTTTGCCGATACTCAACAGGAAGCCCAAGGACGAGGATCCCGAGACGACGCTCGCTAGATGCGTCGTGCTCATGGACGACCTCCGAGCCTACAGGCGGAAGGACCTCGACATCGTGGAGAAGCAGTTCGAGCCCTTGAAGAAGTCGCGGTTCAAGGACATCTACGACATGTGGACAAAGGCTATGCCCTCCGCTCAGAAAATCGTCGACATGCCCTTGAAGATACCAGGCGTCGACAAGATGATCCGCACCATCAATTGGCTGCGGGTGGCGAACAAGGTCTTCCTCATATTCCTGGTCCTCTTCGTGGCATTCCAGATAGTGCCCATCTGGAGGAGGACGTTTGGGCTCGAGTTCCTCAGCGGGACCGGATTGATCTTGACCATCTTCTTCGTGCTCCTCGTGGTCATCACGCTCAACCTGGTGACCTTTCTGGATTACAGGATTAGGAAGAAGGTGATCGCGTTCGAGGACGCCACCATGGACGAGTACGCTCCCGCGAGAGAGCGGATGAAGGAGAGCGTCAACAGGATGATGAAGGTCCTGGCCAGGGAGGTGGGCAGGACCAAGAAGGACCCGGACTACTACGGGCTCGTGCTCTACTTTGATGACTACGACAACATAGAGGTCGTCGACAAGTGGCGGCCGAGAAGCATGGGCTTCTTCAAGAAATCGTACAATCATTTCCAGGTGGTCCCGAAGCCCTGAGCCTCTGCCGCGTCGATCGGGACTCGAAGAAGCAAGAAGACAATGGGTTTGGGGAAGGGGTTTGCGTCGTCCGAGCGCTCATGCGGGTGGCAGTTCCTTCCACGCGAGCGCCAGGTCGATCCCCTGGTTCTTCCAGTGCCTTATCCATATGTAGTACCACAGCACGCCGAAGACCCATATCGTCACGTAGATCATGGCTCCGACAGTCGATATGGCACCAAGGGCCGGCACCGTGAAGAAGTAGTAGATCAGGATGCCGACGAAGAGCAGGTTTATCACGGAGGCGATCGTGAGCACATAGATCGGCCCTAGCCTGAACTTGTACGGGGACGCCTCCCAGATCGTCCTTGCCTTCTTCACATACGGGAATAGCAGACCCGAGACAGCCATCACGCCCCACGCGGACATCGCTTCCAGGGCGACTATCGCGACCGCGTCTATCGCCGCCGCCCAGTAGGCATAGATGAATATCCCAATCTCGCTCATAACCAGCATCACCAAGCTGTTCTTGACAGGCGAGTGCCACCTCGGGCTCACATCGCTGAACCACATGGGCCCCAATCTGTCCATGCCCCATGCGAAGGCCGCGCGGCTGAACGCGATGTACGATATGGGCATACATAACAGATTGAAGAAGATGAACACCGAACCTATGCAGAACTGCAGGAACGCGTTGTGAGTGAGCAGAGATATCATGGCGTAGGTGTTGCTTCCGGTGCTCAGCGCGAAGTTGTCTATCGAGGCTCCAGCGTCTCCGTTGTCGATGTATGCGACTGCGCCGAGGAAGTCCTGGCCCATCACATTGACTAGCGCCCACGCGAACCAGACGAGGAAAACGGCCGGTATGACCGCCGCGAGCACCTGCCCCAGTATGATGTTCCTCTGCGGACGTTTCACCTCGCCGCAGATGAACGTGATTTGATAGCCATAGGCGGTGGCCCAAGCTATCGCGGGGAACAGTGCGAGCGTGGCTCCCAGGTCCATACCCGGAGTCGGCCCGGACAGGTTCACGCCGTCGACATCCCTGACGGTGGCGATCGTCTGGTCGTAGGTCATCGACCCGTCGATCTGAGCCTGGGCATTGTACGCATTGACGAAGTCCGTGTGGCTGCTCATCGTCAGGACGATCCCGGTCACGATCAGCGTGAAGAACGCTAGGAGCATGATGACTCTCTGGTTCAGGTTGTACACCCTCAGGCCAGTGATGACAATGAAGAATCCCCAGATGTTCACCAGAGACCCGACGATCACGATAGCCTCGGGAGTCGCGAACCAGTTGATCAATGACTGGTCAGCCCTCATCGACGCCAGAAGAGACGTCATTCCAGGATCGGCGCAGAACGGCGCGAGCGTCGCGATCCAGAATGTCATGACGAAGCCTGCATTGGTCATCGACATCGCAATCCCGACAGCAGGATGCAGAATCCTGGAGTTCGCGATGTAGTCTCCACCGCTCCTGGGCATCGACCCGCCAAGGAACCCCCAGACGAAGGCGATCCCGAATATGCACATGAGCGACGCCAGAATGGAACCCAACAGCATGTTTCCGTGCGGCGATATGAACAGTCCCCAGCTGGCCATCGTCCATATTCCAACCCCCAGCGTGTTGTTCATGAAACCTATGCCAAATGTGTCGATAAGCGAGGCCTCACGGACCAAACCACTGGCCTTCCTAGCGAAAACTTCTCCCACTCTCTTGCACCCCCAAACCGAACCACGAGGCCCCCTTTCGGGACCTCGTAGCCGTATTGATTTGAACGTATTTCAATTGATGCGGGTTGCCAGCTTCACTCAGACACGTTCGAAACTCGTGCGGTTCTCGGGCGTTTCCCCATTGGGGTCCGTCTCATTATGCGAATAGGCAAATGGTGGAGGCGTGTGCATTGCGGCCTAGCGAACTGAGGCCCGAGGAAGGTTGATGTGCCAATGAGGCGCGCTCGGTCTGCCCTCATCTCTCAGGTTGTCATCCTTATCTATTCAAGCGGCCATTCGAGACATGATGGAGCGGCCCTTCAGGGAGTCGGAGAAGCTCGTGATCTACGGCCTGAGCCAGGACGCTCACTTGACCGATTCGTCGCTGGCGCGCAAGTTCGGCATGAAGGAGAGCACCGTGTCTTCGATCCGGAGGCGTCTGATGGATTCGAGGCAGATCTACTTCGCCAACGTGCCTTCGTTCCACAGGCTCGGATGTGAGATGTTCGTCCAGCTGTACGGCTCGACGAACCCTGCCGTGCCCAAGGATGTGAAGGACACATCTCATCTCCTGTTCCTGGACGAGACCCCCGAGATCTTCGACAGCGTCTCAGGTGAGGGCTTCATCATGATGAGCGGCGTTTTCAAGAGCTTCTCGGACTACCTCGAAGCCCTGGACAGGTACGACAGGCATTTCATGGGGGTGCGCTCCGCGGAGAGGGCCGACCTCAAGTCCGTGTTCTTCCCGCTCCAGGTCTCGAGGCTCCGGTACACCTACAACTTCGCTCCCGGCCTCCACCGGATATTCAACCTCGATGTCCCGAAGCCGGAGCCTGGCCGGCCTGAGCGCCTTGAGACGGACACGATCGAGCTGTCCCTCATGGAGAAGAGGACGCTCATCCATCTCGCAGAGTTCCCCCACGCGACCGACGCGCAAATCGCTCAGTTGCTCGAAAAGTCGAGGCAGACCGTCACCAACTTGCGGAAGAGGCTCGAGAAGAAGGGCATGTTCACGAGGGTATGCATCCCCCTGCTGTTCACCTGGAACATCGACCTCATAGCCTATGTGCACCTGAGGTTCAGGCCGGACCTCGATCCTCGGACCAGGACGGAGCTCTCGAGTGAGGATTGGATCGGCCTCTCATGGTACACCGCCGAGAGGGACTCTGAGGTGTACGCGAGCTACATGTTCAGGGACTACCGAGACTACGTCAGCGAGATGCAGAGGATGATGAAGCCTCTGCTCGATGGCGGCGTGTTGAGGTCGGACCCGAACATATCCCTCGTCTCGACTGCCGCGGCAAAGGAGCTGAGGGACTGCTCCTTCGCTCCCATGGTCAGGAAGTTCGTGGGCCTCGGCAACGAGGTCAGGTCGGGCAAGTACCCCAGGGTCGGGCTCTGAACCCAGGCGGGAAACTAGATTACGCTGCAGTGACATAACACGTCTCTCAGGGGCTGCGATGGAGGGAAGCACCAGCCATTCCAGGTGGATGAGCGTCGACAACGTGATGACGAAGGATGTCATCTCGCTGAAGGCATCCACGAAGGTGCTCGAAGCATGGGTACTGTTGATGGAGGCTGACATCTCCGGGGCGCCGGTAGTGAGCGATTCCGGGGAGCTCAGGGCCGTCCTCAGCGTCACCGACATCTACAGGGCCATTTTGGAGAGGCTGAGCAGGGCCAAGGCGTTGAGGGAGGCCAGGCCTGAGCCCCAGACTGAGGACGAGGTCGAGAAGGAGGAGCTGAGGGAGCTCTCGATCACGATCAGGGCAGTCGCCGAGAGTCAGGTGATCTCGATAGTGCCGAGCGACCAGAAGCTCCTCTTCCTCTCCCCGGGGGACTCCCTCGACCGTGCGATCCACATGATGGCCGAGCACAACGTGAACCGTCTGCCTGTGGTGAGGGACGGTCAGGTGGTCGGGATCATTACTCGTCAGGACGTCATTTGGATCATCGCCGGCCGTCCGAGGCCCAGCCTGTAGCGAGTCGGCGGCGCTACGCCAAGGACCTCACGATCCTGAGCGACTCCTCCATGTGCTTCTCGGCATCGATTTGGGAGTTGAAGATGTATCTCACGATCCCCTCCTTGTCGATCACGTATGTGACCCGGCCAGGGACAATGCCGAGCGACGAAGGGACCCCGTAGAGCTTCCTGACCTTCCCGCCCTCGTCGCTGAGGAGCTTGAACGGGAGCCCGAGCTTGACCGAGAACAGGCCGTGGGATTCAAGCGTATCCGAGCTCACGCCCAGGACCTCCGCGCCAGCGTCCTTGAACTGTTCGTAGTTGTCCCTGAAAGCGCATGCCTCCTTGGTGCAGCCAGGGGAGCCGTCCTTGGGGTAGAAATAGAGGACGACCGTCTTCTTGCCGCGGAAGTCACTGAGCCTCACCTTCTCCCCTCCTTCCACTGGCAGCTCGAAGTCGGGGGCCACGTCTCCTTCCTTGACACCTTCTTTCATGAATCCACCTCGGTACCGTGCGGCATCAATGGCGGCCCCGGCCTTAAGATGAGCGCCTGAAACAATCCGGGGAGGGCCCCGTTTCGTCAAATGCCATCCAAAGCAGCTTTTTGTACCGAGTAGGCGATTCGCCCAGCTAGTCAGGGAGTCCGAAAGGTGGAGGATGAGGTCATGAAGGAGATAGACCGGAGGAGGGTGAGGGAGCTGATGGCGAAGGAGGAGGCCACCTTCGTCCACGAGCATCCCAGGTCGAAGGCATTGTTCGCCCGCGCGAAGAAGTCTCTTCTTGCGGGCGTCCCCATGAACTGGATGGTCCGCTGGGCGGGTCCATACCCTATCTTCTCGAAGGACGCCGAGGGCGCCCACATACGAGACGTCGACGGCCATTCCTACCTCGACCTCTGCCTTGGCGACACGGGGTCGATGTTCGGGCACTCTCCGAAGCCCGTCGTCGACGTTATCACGAAGCAGGCCAGGAAGGGCATCACAATGATGCTTCCGACGGAGGACTCGATCTGGGTCGCCGAGGAGCTCACGAGGCGGTTCGGGCTTCCGTACTGGCAGATCGCCATGACGGCCACCGACGCGAACAGGTTCTCGATAAGGCTCGCGCGGGAGGTGACGAAGCGGAACAAGATCCTGGTCATCTCCGGATGCTACCACGGCACGGTCGACGAGTCCCTGATAGCCCTGTCCCGAGGCCGCGTTGTCCCCAGGAGCGGCAACATCGGTCCTCCAGTGCCTCCGGAGACTACCACCAAGGCGGTCGAGTTCAACGACATACCGTCACTTGAGCGCGCCCTCAAGCCGAGGGACGTGGCCTGCGTGCTCGCGGAGCCTGCGATGACGAACCGGGGGATCATACTCCCCGACCCCGGATATCACGATGCCCTTCGGGAGCTGACGCGCCGGTATGACACCTTGCTGATAATCGACGAGACCCACACCCTGTGCTGTGGGGTCGGTGGCTACACTGCGGCGTATGGGCTGAGACCGGACATGATCACCATGGGGAAGCCCTTGGCGAGCGGGGTGCCGGTCGCAGCCTTCGGCATCAGCAAGTACGTGTCCGACAAGGTTATGAAGCGCATCCTGGACGACGGCACGGACGAGAGCGGGCTTGGGGGGACCCTGACGGGCAACGCGCTTTCCGTGGCCGCGATGAGGGCGACGCTCGAGAAGGTCATCACGAAGAAGGCGTTCGCCAGGATGCTGCCCTTGGCCGAGAGGTTCGAGAAGGGTGTGAACGACGCGATCAAGGAGTTCGCGGTACCGTGGAACGTCACCAGGCTGGGAGTGAGGATAGAGTACCACTTCATGCCTCGGCCGCCTCGGAACGGAGCGGAGGCCGACGCCGCAAAGGACTCCGAGCTGGAGAAGCTCATGCACCTCATGGCGCTCAACCGTGGCATACTCCTGACGCCCTTCCACAACATGGCCCTCATTTCGCCGTACACCACCTCGAGGGACGTGAACCACCACTCCGCGGTCTTCAGGGAGTGCGTCGAGGCCCTGACTGAATGACCTCTGTCTCGGACCGGGTCTCGTGCGCCGACATAGCTATAACTAGTGTCATCGCGAATCCCGTAGTCATGTCGCAGACACCCTATGTGAGCGTCTGGAGAATCAACAGGCTAGTGGGCGTGACGGTGACGGCCTTGACATCGCTGCTGGTCATCGGAACGGTCGTCTACCACACGATCGAGCCCTGGAGCTGGGTCCAGTCCTTCTACTTCACCGCATGCACCCTTACGACCGTGGGCTACGGGGACCTCGTCCCGACCTCCGACCTGTCGAGGCTGTTCACGGCCGTGTTCGCGCTTGCGGGCGTGGCGATAGCCTTCGCGTCCCTGAGCGTCCTCGGCACGATCTACATACGCAGGACGGAGCAGCTCCTCGACAGGCTCCGGGAAGAGCCTCAGAAGAAGGGCTAGACGCCCGGAGGACGGGGCCCTTGGCCCGGATCATGCCCTTATCCCGAGGGCGGGCCCTGCATCACCTGTCCGCGGACCACTGGCCGGCCCAAGTGCCATTATCGCGTGTGATAACAAGGGCCGAACATATATGAGGCGTTCAGGGCCTTTTTTCCTCGAAGATGGCAATCCAGAAACGGGTGGGCTCTTGAGGGTTCTGATCGTCGACGATCCGATTGGCAATCTGTCATCGCTCGAGGAGCATCTTACCAAGCATCAGCTGAGCGTCGAGAAGGCTTGGGACCTCGTCGAGGCCGAGAAGATGCTCTCTGCCAAGGACTTCGATTCCGTCATCGCGAGCACCGTATGCCTCTCAGGAGACTCGGCGGAGTTCTGCGTGGACTCCAAGGTCAAGTCGAAGCGTGCGATCTTCTCTGTGTTGTTCGTACCTTACCCACTTCAGCCTGAGGAAGAGGCCGCCCTCAAGGACGCCGGGATCGATTTCGTCCTCAAGCACATCAACGAGCAGGAGATCTCGAACCTCCTGGGCGTTTGGAGCAGGGGCGGCGCAAGCCGGGTCGACCCGCAGGACGGCTCGAAGCGCTCCAAGATGAATCTCATCTCTCGCGCGCTGAGGGACTCGGCCCTCAGGGACCTCGCATCGAGGACCAAGAAGCTCGATGAGATCCTCGAGAACTCAAGCGATGTCATCTACGAGCTCGACCCCTACGGCAGGATCATACTCATCAGCAAGGCCATCGAGACCCTGACGGGGTACTCCAGGGACGAGCTCCTCGGCATGAGCGCGCTCGACGTGACCTCCTCGGATTCGCTCGAGGTCGTGGCGGACCACATCTCGCTCCTTCTCGCTGGACAGCTCGACCCGCCCGCGGTCGAAGTCGGTGTCCAGTGCAAGGACGGCAGGGTGATACCGGCAGAGATGATCGTCAGGCCGATCAGACACAAGAACGAGGTCGCTGGAATCCTTGGTATCGGAAGAAACGTCGAGGAGCGCAAGAGGCTCGAGGAGAGCCTGAGGCGCGCGCTGAACGAGAAGGACTTCTACCTCGATCTGATGGCGCACGACATCCAGAACTTCAACCAGGCGATACTGGGCTACCTCGAGATGATCATGGGCGTCGATGGACTCGACCCTAAACTGGAGAGGTACGCTCAGGGCGCGTTCAGGCAGGTCATGCAGACCGCGCAGCTCATCGCTCATCTAAAGAGGATCGCTGATATCCGCCAGCACGGCAAGGAGACGCTCGAGAAGAGGGACCTCCGCGAGGTCCTCCAGAGGAGCATAACGGCCCTCCAGAGCAGGCTGGACAAGAAGTTGGTGGCGTTGACGCTCGATTGCCCGGAGGGGCAGTATCCCATAATGGCGAGCGAGGATCTGAACGAGCTCCTGGACCTCCTGGTCTCGGCGGCCATCCGGTACTCAATCTCCGACATTCTGCACCTGAAGGTCGCGGTATCGAACGAGACGCACAACGGCAGGAAGTACTGGAGCGTGATGCTCTCGGGGAACAACCTGAGGCTCTCGGCGCCGGTCGTGAACTGCATGATGTCCCAGGACTACGCCGGCTGTCAGATGATCGAGCGGCCGGATCTCCAGCTACTTGTCGCAAGGGCGGTGGTCGAGACGCAGGACGGAACCA
>JAJYIS010000072.1:0-2630 GCA_021789945.1 Thermoplasmata archaeon
AGGCGCTCGGGACCTCGCTCACGCTGCGCGCGCCCGTCACGCCGTACATCTCGGACGCGATTCACACCAACCTGTCGGGCAGGCCCGAGAGCGTGCACCTCGCCTCATGGCCCCAGCAGGACCCGAGGATGATTGACACGAAGCTGGAGGAGGGCATGGCGCTGGTGCGCGAGATCTCCGAGGTCATCGCGAGGATCCGGCAGCAGGCGAACATGAACCTCAGATGGCCCGTCAAGAGGATAATCATCAAGGGGCAGACGAACGAGGTGAACGAGTCGATCACGGCCCTGAAGGACGCGCTCCTGACCCAGAACAACGTGAAGGAGCTCAAGACTGTCCCCGAGGGCGAGGAGTGGGACGAGATGGTCCTCAGCGTCGTCCCGAACCCGAACGCCATCGGGAAGGTCTACAGGCAGTGGTCGAGCAAGATCGCCGTGCTGCTCAAGAACCGGCCGGCGAGGACGATCAAGGCCGGCATCGACAAGGGGGAGTACTCCCTCGGGATCGAAGGCCAGCTGGTGAAAATCCTGCCGAACATGGTCTCATTCTCGTCGACGCTCCCGCCGGAGGTCGCGAGCTCGGAGTTCAGCAAGGGCGTGCTTTACGTCGACCTCGAGCAGACGCCCGCCCTGGAGGCGGAGGGCTTCTCGAGGGAGATCATCAGGCGGATCCAGCAGATGAGGAAGGACATGAAGCTCGATGTCGAGGAGTTCGTCCGGGCCGAGATTCAGTGCAGCCAGAAGGTCGAGGGCTCGCTGGATGCCTGGAAGGACAAGATAGCCCGCGAGACAAGGGCGAAGCATCTCGACGTCGTCGACTCCGCCCGCGGCGAGTACATCGTCGAGTGGACCATCGACACAGAGACGGTGGTCATCGGGCTAACCTCGCTCAAGACCAAGGCCAACATGGACGCCCTGGCACAGGTTCCCGGCGTCACCACGGAGAAGGCCTTGGCGCTCTACGGAAAGGGTTACACGACCGTGGAGAGGCTGCGCGGGGCCGCGATCGAGGACCTCGTGAAGGTCGAAGGCATCTCGAGCGCGGACGCGAAGCAGATACATGACTATCTTCACCCAGAGGCGCCCAGGCCGCCCCCTCCGCCCCCGCCAGTCGCACCGCAGGCCGCACCAGCACCTGCGCTGCCCGGCGCGCCGCCTGCTCCAGCGCCCGCAGAGGCGCAAGCGCCGTCAACCGTCGCAGCTCCAGCCGTACCAGCAGCGCCCGCGGCACCTTCAGGCCCAGCGCGAAGCTTCTTGGACGACCTCAAGGAGGTCGAAGGCCTGGACCAAGCAGATGCCGTCAGGATATTCGACGCGGGATTCGTGTCCGCCCAGATACTCGCGTCCAGGACCCCGCAGGAGATCGCCATCGCCTCGCGGATATCGGAGGCGACCGCGACCATAATCGTAGAGCACTTCATGGGCGTCCCGTCCAAGGAGGCCGTCAAGCCGCCGCGCGCGGACGTCAAGCCCGCGGCCGCGGTCACCGAGCTCGAAAGGTCGTTCTCGTACCTCGTCGAGGAGGACAAGCCCGAGACATCCTACGCGCTGTTCGTGACCGCGATGCAGAAGGGCATGAAGGGGTACTGCGTCACGAGGAACTACCCGGCGAAGATCAGGAGCAAGTTCGACCTGAAGGACACCCCCGTCATATGGCTCTCCAACGTCGGCCGCGAGAACACCATCAGGCCCAAGGACCTCGAGAAGCTCAGCCTCTCCCTGGAGCAGTTCCTGTCCCAGGCCGGCGGAGGGATCGTGCTCCTGGACGGACTGGAGTACCTGATAACGAACAACAACTTCATCACCGTCCTCAGGCTCATCCAGTCGCTCAGGGACCAAGTGGCTATCAACCAGTCCATCCTGCTCATGGCCGTGAACAAGTCCACGCTTGAGAGCCACCAGCTCAACCTCCTCGAGAGGGAGGTCGACTACACGGTCTCCGGATGAGCGTCCGGCGGATCATAGCCCCAGGAGCTTGTATATCACCTGTTGCAGCCCTGGCACGGTCTGGTATCCTGACAGGTCCTTGGGGGATACCCACTCGAACGACCTGTGCTCCCAGTCGATCTTGATGACGGGGTCCTTGGCGTCCACGAGGAAGGGATGCACGCACCAGACAGTGTCCCCGTCCCTGAACATCTGGGGCTCGATGCTCCTGGTGAAGCTCGGCCGCTCCATCCCAATCTCTTCCATGAGCTCCCTCCGGGCGGCCTCCTCGGCGCCCTCCCTCGGCTCTATGAATCCCGAGACGCCAGCCCACTGGCCCCTGTACGAGCCGACCTTGTCGCTCCTGCACAGAAGAAGTATCCGGCCCTTCGACCTCAGGATCGACGTCACGACATGCTTCTCCTCCACGGTCGGCATCTCGAGAGTGCCCTCATCCGCATCCACGACAAGGTCGTCCCCCGTCCTGAGCAGGTCGATGTCCACCCCGTCCACCATCGGAATGTCCGCGATGATGGCCCCCGTCGCGATGATGGGCTCAGCCGAGTTGTTCACGATGGCCGCTGGCGCGTTGCCGTTCAACCGCAGCTGGTACATCGAGTACGACCCCACTGTGCTGCCCTTGCCGAACGGGAAGCAGAAGACCTTCCCAGAGACGCTCTCGCCCTTCGAGGCGCATTCCGGCTC
>JAJYIS010000072.1:2640-9348 GCA_021789945.1 Thermoplasmata archaeon
GTCGACGCCGCCGAGGAAGGATATGGGGCAGTCGCATACGACCGCCTTCGACGATGCCTTCCCTCCCCTGATCCTGCGTGCCTGGACTAGCGTGAGATCGCCTCCAGTAGGGTCTGGGTGCTCCTGAAGGACGCGCGCTGCTTTCCCAGGCTCGGGAGGTAGACCATTGCCTTGCCGGAGTCGGACGCCGTCCGCTTGTACATCTTCTCGATCGGCGCGACCACCATGCACGTGTCGCACAGGACCTTCCCGAACTTCCCGAGCACGGCGACCTCCTTCGGACAGGTGGAGTACACCTTCCTCGAGGTGCAGAACCAGACATCGCAGCCCTTGGATGGTCGCCTGTCCCTGAGGTACCTCGCCATCCTCATCAGCTCGGCGGGAGAGCAGTGCGGGCAGCCTATCGCGACCAGGTCCCAGCTGTCATCGCCCCCGAACCCATCAGCAGCACGCTCGAGCTCCGACCTGGGGAGCGAGACCGTCTCCTCGACCGAGCTCCTGTCGATCTTCTTCCGGACCCCGGGCTCGGAGTAGAGGTACATCGATACGGCGCCGGAGGCGGCCATCGCGGCCCCGAAGGACTTGTGCTCGTCCGCGGTCATTCGCAGGCCCTCGACGAGCGGGATCCTCTTGCCGGCGATCTTGCCGACCAGATAGCCGGCCAGGGGCACCAGGCCGTCCGGGACCTCCCCGATGTCGATCCGGATCCTGGGCTTCCTATTCTCCTCGAGGTGGAGGCCGTACTCGGCCGTCTTCCCGATGACGGCCGCCGCGAGCGCGGACGGGCCCCCCTCCCTGTTGGTGAGCGCTCCGAGGTAGGAGTTCGCGAAGACCGTCGCGGAGGACTCGGCCCATGCCAGATGCTGGCCCCTCCTCGGGCGGTTCCCTGCGAGGTATGGCGTGCAGGTGTACAGCGGCTCGAGGCCCATCGATCTGTAGGCCGCGATGATCCTGGACTGCTTCTCGTGGAACTCGTCGTCGACCCCCATCCGCCGCCACCGCTTCTCGTCGAGCCCCAAAGGGTTCACGGACGCCCTCACGGACGCCTTCGCGCTCGCCGAGAAGTCCTCTATGAACTTGATCCCGGCGTCTCCGACCGTCTTGAACGACGCCCCCGAGACCTGGGCCGAGGCTATGGGTATCAGCCTGCGCGCGTCGTAGATCTCTCCGAGCGCGACCACGATCTCCATGGCCTTCTTCCTGCCCGGCCCTTGCTCCCCCGAGAGGATGCTCTCCTCTTCCCTGGTGAGGTGCATCGGCTGTGAATTACTGGCCATCTATAAGATGCTGATGGGGGTCGAAAGCGGGCCTGTCGGGAGTTTCGAGGGCGGCCATCAAGGAAGCCCTTTTCGAACCCGAGTTCGAGGCTTTCTCCAGCGCATTCAGCGCACCGGAGGCCTCAGTGATATCCAAGCTACACTACAGGCCCGGCCGTTGATAAGACAAGTCCGTATATCTATGTTGCCACAAGGCTCAGACGCTGACCCCTATGAGCATCAGGCCGACGAGCACGCCCGCGAGCCAGATGACCTGGGTCCTGTGGATCTTCTCCTTTAGCAGCAGGACCGCGAGCACGACCGTCACCATCGGGTACGCGCTCGAAGTCGGGACGACCAGGCTCGCCGAACCCTCCTGAAGGGCGTACGTGTACGCGTACGCCCCGCCCACGTTGAACGCCAGGGCGATCGCTCCGAACGCCCACGCGGTCCTTCCGGGGTTGGTGGAGACCTTCGCAGGCGGCTTGATCCTCCGCACCCATGCGTAGATCAGAGGGGCCGTCAGGGAGGAGATGATGTAGAAGCCGAACATGTTCCCCGCGCCGACGGTGTCGATCGCCATCTTGGATGTGAGGCTCCAGACCCCCCAAGCGGCGAATGCCAGGAATGCGAATGTCAGCGAGCGCTTGGTTATCGCGTGCTTGGCAGTCGGGTCAGGCTCGTAGGATAGGGCGATCACGCCTCCTATGATCAGGATGACCCCGAGCCCCTGGACGGCGCTCACCGTCTCCGATATAAGCAGCATCGCGCCGAGGACCGTGAGCACCGGGTAAGCCGCCGAGATGGTCCCCGCGATCGCCACCTGGCCGTCCATGATCGACTCGAAGAAGAACAGGTACCCGAGTATCCCGACAAGGCAGGAGCCGGCCGCGAGCACGCCGTCCCAGATCGTTATCCTGACATCCTGGTGCCACACGAGGAACGCGACCGAATACATGACGCCCTCGACGAGGGCTATGAGCATGGCAACTCGCGCGACGCCCAGCCGGACGGTGCTGTATTTCGCGAACACCTGGCTGATGCCCCACAGGAAAGCCACCAAGATCGCGAGGATGAACCAGAGCTCCAAGGATGCCGACCGCCTGATGCCGCGAGAGCCGTCAGGGACCCGTAAACGCTCCTCGGCTTGAAGGTTGCGGGCTTCTCCCTGGCGGGAGTCAGTACATGGAATGCCGGTAGAAGAACCGCTTCGCGACCTCCGCCGCGAGCACGTAAAGGACCGTGATGCCGGCCATCATCGCGAGGAAGGACGGTTGCAGGGGCTGGAAGTCGAACACGCTCACAGGAGTGAGGTACGTGAGGACGAGTGTGACTGCGATTATCAGCAGGGTCGCCCTGAACAGGTACTTACCAGGCCGGCTCCTGAAGAACGGCCTCCGGGTCCTGACGACTAGGACGATCGCGGTCGCCGATATCACCGACTCGAGGAACCATCCGGTCCTGAACTGGTTCATGTTCGCGTTCAGCACCAGGAGAAGGACCGCGAAGGTGGCATAGTCGAAGACGGAGCTCACGATCCCGAAGACCAGCATGAACCTCCTGATGAACCGTATGTCCCAACGCCTCGGCTTCTCGACCATCTCCGGATCGACGCTGTCGGTCGCGATGGTCGTCTCCGGGATGTCGGTCAATAGGTTCGTGAGGAGGACCTGCTTGGGAAGCAGCGGGAGGTATGACAGGAATAGCGACGCGCCGGCCATGCTGAACATGTTCCCGAAGTTCGCGCTCGTCGCCATGAAGACGTACTTGAGCGTGTTCGCGAAGGTCCGCCTGCCCTCCTCGACGCCGTGCTGGAGCACGCCAAGGTCCTTCTCGAGCAGCACGATGTCCGCGGCGTCCTTGGCCACATCGACGGCGCTATCGACGGAGATGCCCACGTCGGCCGCGTGAAGGGCCGACGCGTCGTTGATGCCGTCGCCGAGATAGCCCACGACATTGCCCTTCTTCTTGAGCGCGAGTATGATCCTCTCCTTCTGGTTCGGGTCGACCTCCGCGAAGACGTCGATCTTCTCGACCCTCTCCACCAGGGCCTCGGAGCTCATCTTCCTGAGGTCGGACCCTGAGAGGATCGCGGGCTCGTCTATCCCGACCTCGTGCATGACGGTGGCCGCGACCAGCTGGTTGTCCCCGGTTATGACCTTGATGCCCACCCCCAGCGCCTTGAGGTCGGAGACCGTCCTGGCCATGTCCGGCTTGGGAGGGTCGTTCAACACCAAGAACCCGACGAACGTCATGCCAGTCTCGGAGTCCTTCGATATCCTACCCTCCCCCTGGACCCTCTTGAATGCGACCCCGAGCGTCCGATAGCCCTTCGCGCTGAACTCCCTGTACAGCCTCTGGACGTCCTCGCATGCAGAGCCGAAGTCCGAGGCATTGCCAGCCCGTGTCTCGACTGCGGAGCATGCGGAGAGCACGTTCTGGAACGCCCCCTTCATGATGATCATGTTCCCGCCAGGCGTCTGGAGGAGGATGCTGAGGCGTTTCCTCACGAAATCGTACGGCACCTCGTCGAGCTTCAGGTAGCCTGCGGAATCGCGGCGGAGCTGGACCTTGACCGCCTCGTCGATGGGGTTCGAGAACCCTGACTGGAAGAGCGAGTTGAGGTAGGCATACAGCCCGACGGTCTCGCTGTCAGCCCCCGAGCAGTCGACCGCGGATCTGACGTTGACCACGCCCTGGGTCAGAGTGCCCGTCTTGTCCGAGCACAGGATGTTCATGCTTCCGAAGTTCTCGATCGACGCCAGACGCTTCACGATGACCTTCGACTCGGCCATCCTCTTCGCGCCGTGGGCGAGGTTTATCATGATGATCGCGGGAAGCAGCTGGGGCGTCAGCCCGACGGCGAGCGCCATCGAGAACAGGAAGGAGTCCAGGACCGGCCTATTGAGGTACACGTTGATCCCGAAGATCGCGATTACCAGGATCAGGGTCACCTCGACCAGGAAGTAGCCGAACCTCCTGACGCCCCTTTCGAACTCGGTCTCAGGAGCCCTGACCCTCAGCCTGTCCGAAATCTTTCCGAACTCGGTGTTCCTGCCAGTCCTGACGACCACGGCGGAAGCAGTCCCGCTCACTACATGCGTCCCGAGGAAGAGCGTGTTCGTCCGCCCGGTCAGCGGGACTTCTGGCGAAATGACGCCCTCGACCTTCTCCGCTGGGAACGTCTCGCCTGTCAGAGTCGCCTCGTCGACGAACAGGTCCTTGGACCGGAGAATGAGGCAGTCCCCAGGGATGTTGTCTCCTGCGGACAGCAGGACGATGTCCCCCGGGACGACCTCTTCGACGGGCACCGTGTGGACCGTGCCGTCCCGCAGCAGGGAGGCCTTGATCTGGACCATCGCCAGGAGCTTGGCGACCGCGTCGGCGGCACCTCGCTCCTGCCAGAACCCGAGCAGGGCGCTCGCGAGGACTATGACGAGGATGATGACGGCGTCCTCCCTGTCCGCCAGGAAGAACGACATGCTGGCGGCGGCCAGCAGGATGATTATGATCGGGCTCCTGAACTGGGACATCAGTAGGAAGAGCGAGTCGGTCCTCCTCTTGGGCTTCAGGAGGTTCGAGCCGTGGACCTCGAGCCGCCGCTTCGCCTCTGCCGTCAAGAGCCCATCTGGGGATGTCTGCAGACGTCGAAGGAGGTCGGATCGGTCTGTCGCCCAGAAGGGGGCGTCTTCGTCGATTGCCAAACGGCCCATCTCCGGCTCGCGCGATAGCCCGATGTGGTTCGAGGGTTATTTAAGAAATGGCGTTTCGGTCTGGGACGCGGTCGCCCCACAGCCCGCGCCTCAGGAAGGACGACACCGGGGGAAAGTCCGCAACTGACCTCTAGGCCCTACTTCTTCTTGAACTCGGTGTACCCGCACCTGCCGCACGCCACGCGGTTCAGGTGCTCAGCCATGAACACGCCAGGGCCGCACTTCGGGCAGTGCTTCCTGGTCCTGGTGACCTTGCCGCCCTCGACCTTGTAGTAGTCCTTCTTCGCGATCCTCGGCGTCTTCTGCTTCGGCTCCTTGGGCTTGTCCGCCATGATCAATCACCTTCAGTCTAGGCCTTCTTCTCCGGGGCCTTCTCAGCGTGCTTCTCCGCGGGTTTCTCGGGGTGCTTCTCGGCCGGCTTCTCGGCGGCCTTCTCGGGCGCCGCCGCAGGCCTCGGGGCCTTCGGGGGCGGTCCAGCGGCCTTCTTCTTCTCGACCTTGACCTTCTCCTTGAGCTTGTTCCTGACGAGAATCTCCTCGCGCTCGTACTTCATCGCGGCCTCCTTGGTCTTGTAGACCTTGGCGTACCCGAAGGTCTCGGTCTTCCCAAACTCCGAGTCCATTGCATCGACGATGACCCTCTCCTTGGGCGCCTTCAGCATGGCGGATATCTTGTCCCTGACCGCCTCCCTCTGGGGCGTGCCCTCCTTCGGATGCATCGCCTTGAACTTGACCTCTGTCCTGTCCAGCAGAACGTTCTCCTTCTTCGACACTACCTCGACTTCCATCTTGCTCACCGGGCCATCTTCCTGATCGCAGCCGCCGCGAGCGCCCTCGAGTCGCCGTTCACCTCGACGACCATCAGGCCCTTCTTCGGCAGGCCGTATATGACATGCGCTCCTTCGGGCGCAGTGGCGATCGCCACGAGCGCCGCGAGGTCCTCCTCTCCGACGACCTCGACCTTCACCCTGTCCTTGGCGTTGACCGCGTCCTTGACCGCCTTCCAGAGCGCACGCGTGATCTTCGCGGGAGGGTTCTCGACCTTCACGAGCCTCCCGCCCATCTTCGCGATGCGTTCCTTGGCTTTATAGTCCTCGGACCGCTGGGTCTTGTAGTCGAACACCGCGACATCGGGCTCGAACTTCATCTGAAGGAGAGTGATGGTGACGACATCCCCGACCGAGATGGTCCTGGGGCTGTTCTCCAGGTGCTTCCTGAGGGCCCATGCGGACACGAGCTTGCCTATGGGCCTCGCGAGCTCCTCCCTGAGGCTGTCCGGGAGCTCCAGGTCCTTCTGCGGGAACGAATCATCGAACTCTGAGGGCGAACTTGCCGTTGACATGTATGCCCATTCTCCTCGCGATCTCGCTCTTGGTATGGTCGAGGATCACGACATAGCCCTGCCATTCCTTCGAGGTCTCGCCCCCGCAGAGAGGGCACTTGTCCTCTTCGGTGACGAAGTTGCATCGCTTGCAGGCCTTTTCCAGCTTCATCCCTTACCCCTCTCTTCCCGCTTCTTGCGCTCCTCCTCGATCCACTCGAGCTTGCCCAGGCCGGGCTGGCGCATCGTGAGCCCGATCTTGCTCTCCCGAGGGCTCCGCTCGTTTATGCTGAGGGAGACTATCCTCCCGCGGATGCTGTCCCCCAGCCTGAGCTCCCTCTTGGTGTCCTTCCCGAGGAGCCTGTGCCCGTCCAGGTCGATGTCTATCCTGTCGTCCATTATCTGGCTTATATGCAGCA
>JAJYIS010000073.1 GCA_021789945.1 Thermoplasmata archaeon
GCTGCGGGGTCCAGGCGATTGTAGAACTTGGCGTAGGTCGTGATCTTGAAGTGATACAATGTGCCGTCGGGAGAGATGTCCCACCAGGTCGCAAGGTCGCCGACCGGGTTGTTGTTGACGTCGTACGTGAGAAGCGTGCTGTAGCATGGCCATATCACGTCCATCTCCTCGCCCATCGTATAGAGCAGAGGGTTCAGGGTGGCCATGTTTGACTGGAAATTCGGATATCCAATGATGATCGTCCTGTCGCCTGGGCCGAATCCAGAGGCGGTGTCGGCGGAGCCAATGGAATCGTCCTCGCCCCCCGTGAGCACGCCTGTCGGAATACCGACCATCATCAACATCAAGAAGCCAGCAGTCAACATCGTCGTCCGAGACCGTACCAGGTTGCCGTTCATCGAGTTCCCCCTACCTCACGCACGTGCCATTGTTGGCTATGGCTCAGCCTCGAAGAAATCGACAAGACGCGACGGCAAGCGCAAACGCACGCTCAGCCGGCTCCGCGTTCCCCCAGCAAGCCTCCCCACAGCGGACACGACTGAAGGAATCGAAGCGTGGTGTAGCTATAAAGGGATTTCCTGACAGCGGCACTATAGGAATCACGGCGGCATGACATCCGCAGGAGGAGGCCCGCATTCGCAACCGTCTCATGTTGTGGAACCTCGACAGGACCGATTCTGATCCTGCTTCATGTGTACCTGATCGGCCTGGCAGCCCGGGGCCAATATTAGTACAATAAGCCATATATAATACATCAATGCTCCATATCACCCAATGATGCATATAAATGACACAGTTCGAAATCGCAACCAGTCTCAGGCCCTGCAAGGGGCTGAGGCCGGACTCAAGACCAGCGTATCCATCGAGAGGGGCTTGAGGCTCGACCCGCTCTCCATATTCTACTCCCTTAGAGAGCAGTTCCCGGGCGAGAGCTTCCTGCTCGAATCGGTGGAGGGGACGAGGAAGACCGCCAGGTACTCGTTCATCGGAGTCGACCCCATGACCGTCTTCAAGGCGCGCCGGGACCTCGTAGACATCGATGGGGAGACACGAAGGACGGAGGACCCGTACGGATCTCTGAGGGAGTACTTCACGTCAATCGATTGCGGGGCCTCTGACGTAGCGCCGTTCTCGGGAGGAATGGTCGGCTACGTCGGGTACGGCGTCGTGAGGCACTTCGAGGGGATCAAGGAGCCCGAGAGCGTCGACGGGAACCAACCCGACCTCTACTTCGTGGTCCCGAGGCACCTCGTATGCGTAGACCACCTGAACTCTCAGACGCTGGTGATCTCCCACGGCGACATCGCCGAGATCAAGGACGCGCTTGGCAGGGCCAAGGCCGCGCCCGAGCTCGACCTGTCCATAGGGGAGGGCAAGCCGAACACCACAAAGGCAGAGTACATGGAGATGGTTGATCGCGCAAGGGAGTCCATCATGGACGGAGAGATCTTCCAGGTCGTGCTCTCCCGCAGGACGGATTTCGGCGTCCGCGGGGACTCCCTCGAGATGTACCGCGCGCTGCGGCAGCTGAACCCGTCGCCGTACATGTTCTACCTCGACTACGGGCAGGTACAGCTGCTTGGCTCGTCTCCCGAGATGCTCGTCCGTCTGGAGGGTTCGAAGCTGACGACTCGGCCGCTCGCGGGGACCAGGCCAAGGTCCCCGGACCCGGAAGAGGATGAGAAGCTCAAGCTCGAGATGCTCCTCGACGAGAAAGAGCGCGCGGAGCACCTCATGTTGGTCGACCTCCACAGGAACGACATGGGCAGGGTCTCGAAGTTCGGGAGCGTCAAGGTGAACGAGCTCATGGCCGTCGAGAAGTACTCTCACGTCCAGCACATAGTGAGCAACGTGGAGAGCGAGATTGCCGAGGACAAGGACGCGTTCGACGCCCTCAGGTCGTCGTTCCCCGCGGGCACCGTGACCGGGGCCCCCAAGGTGCGAGCCATGCAGATCATCTCCGACCTGGAGAAGTCCCCGCGAGGACCGTACGGGGGAGCGGTCGGGTATTTCGACTTCACCGGGAACATGGACATGGCCATCACTATCAGGTCGATCACGGTCTCCGGCACGAACGCCAGCGTCCAGGCGGGTGCTGGCATCGTGGCCGACTCCGTCCCGGAGAGGGAGTTCACGGAGACGGAGCACAAGATGGGGGCGATGCTCCTCGCGATCGATTCTGCTGGGAGAGGGGCGAGGAGATGACGCGCATCCTCGTGATCGACAACTACGACTCGTTCGTCTTCAACATCGCCCAGTACCTCGGAGAGCTCGGGGCCGATGTCGTCGTCGAAAGGAACGACTCCAAGGCCCTGGACGGACTCCTCGGCGGCGTGGACGGGTATGTGATCTCCCCAGGGCCTGGGCACCCGCGGGACTCGAAGCGGAGCCTCGAGGTGCTCTCGAACGGCGGCTTTGGAAGGCCGGTCCTGGGCGTCTGCCTGGGACACCAGGCGATTGCTCACGTCCTCGGCGGCCGCGTCGTGAGGGCCGACGAGGTCGTCCACGGGAAGACGAGCAGGATCCACCACGCGCCGGATCCGCTGTTCGAAGGAGTGCCCGAGGACTTCGAGGCGACCAGATACCATTCCCTCATCGTCTCCCGGGACGGGCTCCCGTCCTCGATCGACATCATCGCTGAGACGCAGAAGGACGAGATCATGGCCATTCGTGTGCGCGGGATGAACATCTACGGCGTCCAGTTCCATCCGGAGTCAGTGATGACGTCTCATGGAAGGACGATCCTCTCCAACTTCCTCAGGATGTGCTCCGCATGATCCAGGAGGCGATCCGGCTCGCGGTCCAGAGGAAGGACCTCTCGTCGGATCAGTCCAGAGCGGCCATGAGCGAGATGATGTCCGGGGGCGCGAGCCAGAGCCAGATCGCCTCGTTCATAACCGCGATGAGCATGAAGGGAGAGACCGAGGACGAGATCCGCGGGTTCGTTACATCCATGCGCGAGCACGCATCGCGCATATCCGCTCCCCCCGGAACGGTGGACCTGTGCGGCACGGGCGGGGACTGCAAGGCGACCTTCAACATCAGCACGGTAGCGTCGTTCGTCGTCGCCGGCGCTGGAGTGCCAGTGGCGAAGCACGGGAACAGGTCCGTTTCTAGCCGTTCGGGATCCGCGGATGTCCTCTCAGCGCTGGGCCTGTCCTACGACCTCGAGCCTGAAGCGGTCGAATCGTGTCTGCGGGACACCGGAATCGGGTTCATGTTCGCGCCGCTCTTCCACAGGTCTATGAAGAACGTCATGGGACCGAGAAGGGAGATCGGCATCAGGACCTTCTTCAACATCCTGGGACCGATGGCGAATCCTGCGGGCGTAAAGAGACAGCTGATAGGAGTTTATGACCAGAGCTTGGCCCCCGTCATAGCTCGCGTGCTCCGAGATACAGGCACCCAGAAGGCGATGGTCGTCCATGGTAGCGGGCTGGACGAGATCTCCACGACGGGCAGCACGAAGGTGGTGGATCTCGACGGCGGAGTGATCAGCGAGTACGAAATCGCGCCTCATGACTACGGCCTTGACCTGGCCGAGCCTGAGGAGATCACGGGCGGCACGGCGCAGGACAACGCGCGCACGATGCTGTCGATCCTGAAGGGGGAGGATTCCCACAGGACGGACATCGTGGCCCTGAACGCGGCCGCCGCGCTGCGCGTGTCTGGAAGTGCTCATGATCTCCACGAAGGGCTCGAGGTCGCGTTCGCAACCATCAGGAACGGAAAGGCCCTGGCCAAGCTCCAGGAGTTCTCGGGCGTGACGCAGAAGCTCGAGCTGGAGAGGCAGCTCGGGATGAGCCCCGAGGAGATGATGGCCCGGAGGCTGCACCCGGACGCGCTCGCGCGCAGGTGCGGGGAGCTCTCTCGCGGCCTCGAACGCGAGGTCGCCGGCATCCAGGGCGGACCGGGCGCCCTAAAGAACGTCGACCCGGACCTTCTCTCGAACCCTTCTTGCCTCACGGTGCTTGTGCTCGCCCGGGCCAGAAGCGTCCTCCTGGACGGCAGCCGGCCCCCCGCGGTCGAGCGAAGCTCGAGGCAGAGACTTTCGAAGGCCATAGCTTCGTCTCCGAGCCTGTCGATAATAGGAGAGTACAAGCCTCGCTCGCCGACCTCTCCCCCGCTCAGGGTGCCTCCCGACCCGGGATTCGTCTCGGAGATCTATTCCTCATCCGACCTGGTGGGGGCCTCGGTGCTCGTCGAGCCGGACTTCTTCGGCGGGAGCCAGGAGCTATTCGTCGGGTTCAGAGAGAGGTCGGACATCCCATTGGTCTTCAAGGACTTCGTGGTCACCGAGAAGCAAATCGATATCGCGCACGCGACGGGCGCGGACGCCGTGCTCGTGATTGCGAAGGCCCTGACGCGAGAATCGCTCGATGCGCTTGCGGCCAAGTGCGTCGACCGGGGCCTCGAGCCCCTGGTGGAGCTCCACGACCTGGACGACCTGGAGAAGCTCAGGTCGTGCAGTTCCTACGATTCGCTGGGACTCATAGGCCTGAACAGCAGGGACCTCAGGACCCTCTCGGTAGATCTCGATGGGATCAGGGAGCTCCGGAGGTCGATGGGCCCTGACAAGATCGCCATCGCTGAGAGCGGCATCAGCTCGCCGTCGGATGTCCGGGGCCTCAAAGGCTTCGATGCGGCCCTTGTAGGCTCGATGTTCATGGGCGCCGAGGACCTCGGCCGGGTCGTCGCGGAGACCGTGGAGGCAGGAAGGAGCGTACCGAGATGAAGGTCAAGATATGCGGCATCACGAGCCCTGAGGACGCCGTCATGTGTGAGGAAAAAGGGGCGGATGCGCTAGGGTTCGTCTATGTAGCTGGAAGAAAAAGAAGCATGGCTCTGGAAACCATCTCCGACATCTGCTCGACCCTCGGGCCAATGACGACAAGGGTCCTGGTCTGCGCTCCTCGCGCGCCAGCGGACGCGCGCGAGCTGTTCGACCGGAGCGGGGTGGACGTCCTGCAGACCTACACCCTCGAGCCCGACCAGATAGCCGAGGTACAGCGCGGCGGCATCCCCGTGTTCAGGGCCGTGCCCCCGCTGAGGTCAGAGGCGAGCAGGTTCGCCCAGCACGCGGCTGCGCTCGTGTTCGAGGCGGGCACTCCTGGGACTGGCAGGTCGTTCGACTACTCGCTCGTGCCAGTCGACTCCTGCAGAAGGGCGATAATCGCCGGAGGGCTGACCGTCGACAACCTCGACAGGGCGAAAGCGATGAGGCCCTATGCGCTCGACGTGTCCTCCGGGGTCGAGTCCGAGCCCGGCAGGAAGGACCCGCACCTGGTCGAGGAGTTCATCAGGAGGGCGAAGGCATGACCCGGGCTGGCTACTTCGGGGAATTCGGGGGATTCTTCGTGCCGGAGATACTCGTCGCGGCGCTCAAGGAGCTCGAACGCGAGTACGAGCGCCAGTCACGGAACCCCGAGTTCCACGCCGATCTGGACCGCCTGCTGGGCTCATACGCCGGGCGGCCGACGCCTCTCTACTGCGCCTCGAGGCTCACCGACAGAATCGGGGGAGCGAGGATCTACCTCAAGCGCGAGGACCTCGCGCACACGGGCTCGCACAAGATCAACAACGCGCTCGGCCAGGCGCTGCTCGCGAAGCGCATGGGCAAGAGGAGGGTCATCGCTGAGACGGGGGCTGGTCAGCACGGGGTCGCAACCGCCACCGCGTGCGCGCTCCTCGGGCTGGAGTGCGAGGTCTACATGGGCGAGGTCGACATCGAGCGCCAGAGGCTCAACTGCTACCGGATGGACCTCCTGGGCGCCAAGGTGGTCCCGGTCAAGACCGGCACCAGGACCCTGAAGGACGCGATAAACGAGGCCATGAGGGACTATGCCGCGACGAGCGATCACACTCATTACCTGATTGGGAGCGTCGTCGGCCCGCACCCTTACCCGACCATGGTGAGGGACTTCCAGTCTGTCATCGGCATCGAGGCCAGGAGACAGATCCTCGCCGATGCCGGCAGGCTGCCGGACGCGCTGGTGGCATGCGTCGGCGGAGGGAGCAATTCCATCGGCCTGTTCCACCCGTTCGTGAATGATGTCGATGTAGCGATGCATGGCGTCGAGGCGGGCGGGAAGGGCATCGAGACGGGCATGCACTCCGCGAGCATCGTCGGGGGAACGGACGGGGTGCTCCACGGGACGAGGACCCGGCTGCTCCAGGACGGGGACGGCCAGGTCTCTGGCACACATTCGATCGCTGCGGGACTTGACTACCCGGCCGTTGGTCCCGAGCACGCGTTCCTGAACTCGTCCGGCCGTGCGACGTATCACGCCGTGGGGGACGATGAGGCGCTCGCAGCGTTCCATCTGCTTTCAGAGACCGAAGGGATCATCCCCGCGCTCGAGAGCGCACATGCAGTCGCATACGCGGCGACGCTTGCAGAGAAGTTGCCGAGGGAAGCAGTGGTCATCGTCAATCTCTCGGGCAGGGGAGACAAGGACGTCAGCCAGGTCGCCGAGCTGGAGGGAAGGACATGAGAAGGATCGCACCGGCCTTCGAAGCCCTCTCGAGGAGCGGGTCGGGAGCCTATGTGCCTTACATCTGCGCCGGGGACCCTGACACGGATTTCACCCTCGAACTCGCGAAGAGGTTGTGCAATGCCGGTGCCGACATACTCGAGCTCGGGCTTCCGTTCTCTGATCCAGTCGCTGATGGCCCGGTGATCCAGGAGGCCATGGCGAGATCCCTTTCTGCCGGGTTCAAGGTCGCGCACGTCTTCGAGACGATCTCGTCCCTCAGACGCGCCGGGATCCGGCAACCCATAGTCGTGATGACCTACTTCAACCCGGTCCACAAGTTCGGCATTGCAGAGTTCTGCGGCCGGCTGGCGTCTTCGGGAGGGGACGGGATACTCGTCGTCGACCTCCCGATCGAGGAGTCGGAGGATCTCGAAAGGTCTGCCGACAGGAACGATCTGGACATCATACGGCTCGTGACTCCGACGACGGACGACCGGCGGCTACGGTCCATCCTCGCGAAGGCCTCCGGGTTCGTGTACATCGTCTCAGTCGCGGGCGTGACGGGCGCCAGGGAGGGCTTCGACGGCGGCGTCTCAGGTCTCGTCGGAAGGGTGACCGAGCTCTCAAAGCTCCCGACCGCGGTGGGGTTCGGCATCTCGAATCCTGAGCAGGTCAGGCGAGCGCTCGCGACCGGGGCATCTGGGATCGTCGAGGGGTCCGCCCTGATATCGAGCTACTCCAGTCTGCTGGGAGACAGGGACCAGGCACTGCGGGCCGTCGAGAGACACTCGAAGTCGATGAAGGACGCTGCCAGCGCTTTGAAGGCCTGAGTGAAAGAATGAGAAGGGAAATGGTTTTGGCGGACCGTGAGAAGGTCCGCGCGCCTCACTGACACCCTGGCTCAGACCGCGGCCAATGCCTGGTCAGCCTGGATCAGGCCAGCACCTGTCGCGTTGGCTCCCCACGAGTAGTCGTAGAACCCCGGGGTCGGCGAGAGGTCGTAGACCTCCATCGATCCTGGCGGGATGTTCAGCGCGGTGGTCTTGAGCACGGACTCCACCTGGCTCTGGTCCAGGCTCGGGTCCTTCTCGAGCATCTGCGCGGCGACTCCGGTCACGTGCGGCGCGGCCATGCTGGTGCCGCCCAGGTAGTAGAAGTTCCCCGGGTTGTTCCCGAAGTACCATCCGAGACCGTTGCTCCACCACGGCAGGTGCGAGTAGCCTGGGACCCCTGGGAACGGCCCTCTGACCCAGCTGCCCGGCGCGACCACGTCGAGCTGCTGGCCCGCGAGCTCCCTGCTGCTCCATGAGGTGATGTACACCTGGCTCGCGAGGTCTGCCTGCGCCTCTGGGATATCGTTGTAGCCGTAGGTCGAGTCCTGGAGCCACCAGAGCCTGTAGCGCGGGGTCGTGGACGACGGGGGCGTCAGGTCGGGCGCGTACCACTCGTACTTCCAACCACATGCGCCCACAGATATCACCTGCGGGTAGGCTCCTGGCCAGCCCATGCCAGCGTCGCCGGAGTTGCCCGCGGAGGCGACCACTATCACGCCGTTCGAGACGGCGTAGTTTATCGCGTCCTCCATCACCTGCGCCGGGGCAGGTCCGCCAAGGCTCATGGTGATGACCATCGGGCTGTAGCCTTCGAGCTTCAGGTCCGTGGCATACCTTATGCCGGCCGCCACTGCGCGGTCAGTGCCCATGACGAACTTCTGGGTCGTGTAGTTGACCGGGTCCGTCTGGGAAGCGCCGATTGTGTAGTCCGCCAGCACCTTGACGGGTATGATCGTCACATTCGGAGCGATCCCGTTGATGTGCAGCGGCGGAAGCGGCAATCCAGAGGCCGCGTCGGCCGGGGCGTAGTAGTCGTAGCCCAGGATAGTGCTCGTCACGTGGGTCCCGTGGGTCGAGCCCGTGTCTCCGATCCAGCTGACCTCATGGACGATCCCGCTCTCCACGAAGGAGTGCGTCGCCGCGTTCCACTGTATGTCTTCCTTGAATCCTTTCCCGAGATCGGTAGCTATGCTCTTGGCAGGGAAGTAGTCCCTCCAGTTAGGTGCGAGTCCCGTGTCGAGGACAGCGACATACACGCCCTTTCCGGAGTATCCGGTGATGTCGCTGTTTATCATGTCGGCGTCCCAGGTGCCCCTGTCGGGCAACGACATCTTGGGCTTGGCGACGCTCGCCATCGGGACTATCATCACGGCTGCGCACAGAGCTACTAGCGCCAATCTAAACCATCGCTTTCTAGCATCTGTTTCCATGGTCCTCCCCCATATACTGACTGACTCTGTCATCCGAATGACGATATTTAAGAATTCGCGCCCCGCGAGGCTGCCGGCCCGGGCACTGACTCGGGGATTTCCGAGGCTGCTTGAGGAAGATTTCGCCGCAAAGGCAATACCAAGGTTTCCGCGATTCCACCGAGCCGCTACCAAGAGGCAGATGATTATGAAGACGACCATCAAGGCCATTCAGGAAAGGCATTCGGACCGGAGCCCCTACGACCCGAAGAGGCCCGTTACGAGGGAGGATCTCGCGCAGGTGCTCGAGGCGGCGAGATGGACTCCAACCCCGCACAACATGCAGAACTTCCAGATCATCGTCGTGGACGACAAGGAGACTCTCAAGGGGATCGGGGAGATCGAGTCGCGCACTTCTTTGGAGTTCCTGAGGGAGAATTACCAGCAGCTGTCATTCTCAGAGAAGGAGCTGAAGGAGAAGAAGGTGGGCATACTCGCGTCCAGGTTTCCAAAGTCATGGACCGACCCGTCGAGGATCGAA
>JAJYIS010000074.1 GCA_021789945.1 Thermoplasmata archaeon
CCGTCTCTCCCCTGGTCCTCGAGGGGCCCACCACCGAGGCCGCGATGGTATGGGCGGAGCACCACGTGCCGGTACACATCACGGGCATGGCCCAGGCTGGGATGACAGGGCCCGCGACGATCCCTGGCGACCTCATAGTCAACCATGCGGAGACGCTCGCGCTCGCGTGCGCAATAGAGGCGCACTCGCCCGGGGCGCCTCTCATGTACGGCTCGGTCCTGTCGGCGATGGACCCGAGGACGGGCGCGTACATCGGCGGGTCTCCGGAGTCGACCATCCTGTGCGGCCTCGCGGTCGAGATGGCCAAGTTCTGCGAGATACCGAACTCGACCGGCGGCCTCGGCTCGAGTGCGAAGGTCCCGGGGGTCCAGGCATCGATCGAGAACACGGTGTCCGCGATGACCTCGGCGCTCGTCGGGGGCGAGGTCGTGAACGGCCTGGGCGTGCTCGACGGGTCGACATTGCTGTCCTACGAGCAGCTGCTGTTCGACCACGAGATCGCCGGCATGACGCTCAAGACGTTCAGCGGGGTCGAGGTGAACGACGAGTCGCTCGCGGTCGACCTGATCAAGAAGATAGGCATAGGCGGTTCCTACCTCGGCCAGAAGCACACTCTCGCGCATGTCAGGGACTACCATGTGCAGCTGATGTGGCAGAACGAGTCCTTCGACCAGCTCGTGCGGAAGGGCGGCATGGACTCTCTGATGGCCGCCAACGAGATGATCGAGAGCATCCTGAAAAGGCATTCGCCGGTCCCCTTGGACCGGGACGTGTCCTCGGGGATAGACCGGATCGTCGCGGACTTCAGCAAGGCGTGATGAGCCCGCGCCGAAACCCCTTACGCAGTTTTATATATGATGAATATTATAGAAGAAAGAATATTATCTAAGCAACAGGACGAGCCAGCAGACGCCGGTCCTGTCTGCAAGCGCGATAGATTTATAACAGGCCACCATATACTGCGCGTCCGTGGGCCTGTAGCTCAGCTAGGTAGAGCAATCGGCTCTTACTTCCTGCCTATCTGGCTCGAAGGAGAAACCGAAAGGTCAAGGGTTCGAATCCCTTCAGGCCCGCCATCTACAATCCGAATGGAAGGCGTCCATGCCTGCGAAACACCTCTATTTTGTCGGGACCGCCGGGAGCGGCAAGACCACCCTGACCAACGCGTTCCAGCTCTGGCTTAACAACCAGGGCTACCAGGCGATGACCGTCAACCTCGACCCGGGGGCCGACGAGCTCGCCTACGCGCCTGATGTCGATGTCAGGGACTGGATCAAGCTCTCCGAGGTCATGGCCGAGCACGGCCTGGGCCCGAACGGCGCGCAGATCGCCGCAGCGGACATGATCGCGCTCAACGTTCGTGAGATATCCCAGGTCATCGCGGGATTCGACACTGACTATGTCCTCATCGACACCCCGGGCCAGATCGAGCTCTTCACGTTCAGGCAGAGCAGCAGGGTCGTCATGGACGAACTCAGCGGAGACAGGGCGATGCTGGCGTACCTGTTCGACCCGTCGTTGGCCAAGACCGCGAACGGGTACATCTCGTCTCTCATGCTGGCCGCCACCGTTCATTTCAGGGTGCCCGTCCCGATGATCTCGCTCCTAACGAAGGCAGACACCCTCTCGGAGGGCGACCTTGAAAGGATCGCGCTCTGGAGCAAGGACTACTATGCGCTCTTCAGCGCGCTGCTCGACGAGTCCATCGACGCCCAGACACAGGTCAGCGTCGAGTTCCTGCAGGCGCTCGACACGGTCGGCGCAGGAAGGCCGGTCATACCCATCAGCTCCGACACCGGCGACGGCATGGAGGACATCTACTCCGCCGCCCAGCTCGTCTTCGAGGGCGGAGAGGACCTCGAGAAGTGAACGCCTGGTTCACGATCCGGCCTGTCGCCTCAGGGCCCTCGACACCTCGCTGCCCGTATCGGAAAGGGCCACCATGATCCTCCCGTTGTCGATCATCGTCTTCAGGAGCCCGAGCTTCCGCAACTCCCGCATCACCCTCTCGGCGGCCTGCCTGCTCTGCGAGTCGAGCCTCGGCGCGAGGTCGTCCAGAGGGACGAACCTCTCCCCCAGGAGGCGGATGAACCTCACCTGGCTCGGGGTGAAGCGGTCGATGGCCGTGGCGCCCCTGAGCACGGGCAGCATCGTCAGCCCGTTGTCGCAGTGGCAGGCCTCGACCCCAGCGGAGAAGGCCGCCAATAGGGCCGCGTCGCCGAGTATCTTCGAGCCGCCGCTTATGTTGATCAGCACATTGGCTCGCTCTCCAGTCCCGGGGTTCCTCGAGTACCTCACGAGGATGGTCGCGATCTCGTCCACCAGGCCCATGAACCCCGAGTCGATGACCACCTCAAGGCCAACCTTCTGTCCGGCGAGCTCCTCGACCGCCGTGATCATACGGAGCGACGCCGATTCCTCGATCTTGTCGTTGCCTATGAGCACGAGCCTGTCATAAGGTAGGCGGCGCATCGCTTCGAGGACCTTTTGGTCGTCGCCTTCGCCGAATGTCGAGATGAGCGTCCTCAATCTTCATCACCAAGGAGGAGCTCGGTCGATTCCTCTACCCTCACGATCTTCTTCCTCGAGTCGGACCTGTGGTTCTCGAGCCTCACCGCTCCCTTCCTTATGAGGTTCCTGAGATGGTGGTTGATAGTTGCCTTGTGCTTGCCTACGAGCTTCGCCAGCTCGACCTCCGTGAGGTCCTTGGACTTGTTCTTGAGCAACACGCTGAGGATCTCGCGCTCCTCCCCCGAAAGCACTTGGCTGTACTCCATCTTCAGCAGGGGGAGGTGGATCTCCTCGTAGGTCAGGTCGTGCACGTAGACCGTGGGCACGCCCTCGAGTATGCACGTGAGGAGGGCCGCGGACGAGGTGGGGCGGGTTCCGCCGGCGATGTTGAAGACGGCGACCTCCTTGCCCTCGCGCTTGTGCCTCTTGAGATCTCCGCGGATCTTGAGGGCGATGCCCTTGAAGTCGAAGGGGTCCTCCAGCTCCACGGCGACAGCTGGGATCTTCATCGTCCGGCAGTACTCCAGGACCTCCTTCTTCGCCTCGGCCACCTTCTGGACCGCGTCGGGGTCGCCCTTGTCCGCCCCGCAGTAGAACACTACCTTGTCGACGTTCTGCGTCGACCTGATGGAAGGGATCAACGACTTTGGCCTGAAGCCCAGGGTTCCGAAGACTGCGACCATATTATCCTCGGGAATAACATATGGGCAGCCCTGAGCTTTATGTTTTGTGATATCGTCATATTTATAGTGATACGATTATCTCGAGCGGGACGGCGTGATGGTATCGTCAGTCCTCATACCGTCTGGGCATTCCATTAACCTTCCGGGCCGTGCTCGAAGTTCCATGGACGAGCGGTCCAAGAATCGCCCGAGACGCTACCGGAACATCTTCCTCGACGCCGAAGGGACGCTCTACGTCCCGAAGAACGGGCGCTCGAGATGGTACTTCTGGGCGAAGCCGACGCCCGAGGACGCAGTCGAGTTCTTCGAGCTGGACCGAGGAGTCATCCAGGCGCTTGAGAGGCTCCGGTCGGAGGTCGACACGCTCTGCCTCGTCTCTCTCAACACAGAGCCAGTCCTCAACGCGGTCCTCGACCATTTCGGCCTGAGGAGGTTCTTCGATTCGGTCATGGTGAACGGGAACAAGGGGAAGAGGATCTCCAGGTTTCTGGAGGAGCGCGGGCTGAGGAAGGAGGACTCGCTGATGGTCGGCGACACGCCGTCGCTGGACCTGTTCCCCGTGCAGAGGGCGGGCATAAACGCGATCCTCGTGGACAGGGACTACAACAGGAACGTGCGTGCGGAGAGGATCAAGGGGGTCCACGAGCTGCCCGCTTGGCTGAGGCTCGCGGACATCGCCGAGGACATGGCGAGCGCGAAGGCCAGGACCGCGACCCTGGACGAGTACCTAGTAGCCTCGCCCCTCTCTCCTGCGGACACCAAAAGCTTGATTGCCCGAACAGGGGCATGAGGGTACAGGGTCGCGAGGCGCATGGTCAAGATCACACTTTACGGCGGCGCGAACCAGATAGGCGGCAACAAGGTCCTGCTCGAGGACCGGGGCACGAGGATATTCCTCGACTTCGGCGAGCCCTTCGGCATGGCCGAGAAGTACTTCTACGAGTGGTTGAAGCCGAGGGACCGGTTCGGGCTCAGGGACTACTTCCACTTCGACCTCATCCCCAAGATACGCGGATTGTACGACGAGGAGTGGCTGCGGGACACGGATCTGAAGTACTCTCCCCCGGAGTTCGACGCCATCTTCCTGTCGCACATGCACTTCGACCATGTATGGCACGTGAAGTACGCGGACCACCAGATTCCCGTGCACCTCGGGGCCGCTGCAGATGTCATCAGGAGATCCTGGGAGACGACCGGGGCCTCGGTGGACTTCGGGAAGCACCGGTTCGTCCCGTTCCGGACGGGAAGCAAGGTCAAGGTCGGGGGTCTCGAGATCGAGCCAATCCATGTCGACCATTCCGTCCCAGGCGCGTACGGGTTCCTCGTTCACACATCCGACGGATGTGTGGTGTACACAGGGGACCTCAGGGTCCACGGGCCCAGGGCCGACATGACCAGGGAGTTCGTAAGCCGGGCTTCTCGGGAGCGTCCCATCGCGATGGTCTGCGAGGGGACCAGGGTCACCGACGCTGACCCTCGGGAGGACCTGTCGGAGAAGGGCGTCGAGGATAGGGCCAGGAAGCTCCTCTCCACGCACAACAAGCTCGCAGTGGTCTCGTTCTATCCCAAGGACGTCGACCGCATGCGCACATTCCGGGACGTCGCGAAGGCCACCGGCAGGAGGTTCGTCGTGTCGACGAAGGTCGCGAGCCTCCTCGGGTCCCTCAAGGGCGACCCGCGGATCAAGGTCCCGGACCCGATGACCGACCCAAACATGCTGGTGTATGTGAGGCGCGGCATGACCAGGAGGCCCAAGTTCGAGGTCCCGTTCAGCGACGAGCTCGGGGACAAGAGGCATATCGCCGGCCACATCGTGGACGCCGACTATGTCTCCCAGAACCAGGACAAGCTCATCTTCCACGCAGACTTCTCGCAGCTCGGGGAGCTGATCGACGTCAAGCCCCGGCCCGGGAGCCTGTTCATCAGGTCGATGAGCGAGCCGTTCGAGGAGGACGACGTGCAGGAGGACGTCCTGAAGGCATGGATCGCGTCGTTCAGGCTGGACTTCCACCAGGCCCATGCTTCCGGCCACGCGAACATGAACGAGATATTCTCGATGGTCAGGGCCGTGGCGCCCAAGCGGCTGATACCGATCCACACGGAGCACCCGGAGCTGTTCTCCAGGTGCTGGAGGTCGGTGACGTACCCGCAGGCCAGGAAGTGCATCGAGCTGCCCTCGTGAGCCGGGCCGCGTGAAGTGCGAGGTTCTTAGTAGGCTGGTATCTCTTAAGTGCATCCTTTCTAGTCACCGGGGCCGTACCAGAAGGGGCCGTGACCGAGACATGCACGCGGTTGTGAAGCGCAACAGGGAGCCTGGCGCAGAGATCGAGGATGTCAGAGACCCGACGGTGGGCAAGGGAGAGGTACTCGCGAAGACGCTCATGACCTCGATCTGCGGCACCGATGTGCACATCTGGGACTGGAACCACTGGGCTCAGAACCGGCTGAAGAAGCTCCCGATCATCTTCGGGCACGAGTTCTGCGGCGAGGTCGTCGAGGTGGGCAAGGGCGTCAAGTCCGTCAAGCCCGGCGACATCATCTCTGCCGAGACGCACATAGTCGACGGGACCTGCTACCAGTGCAGGACTGGCAGGATGCACGTCTGCAGGAACGTCGAAGTCCTTGGCGTCGACAGGGACGGCGTCTTCGCAGAGTACGTGAAGATCCCCGAGATGAACGCGAGGAAGCTCCCCAAGGGACTCTCGCCACAGCTGGGGTCGATCCTCGAGCCGCTGGGGAACGCCACGTTCACCGTCTTCCCGAACGACTGCTTCCACGACATCAAGGGCAAGAACGTCGTCGTCGCGGGCGCAGGCCCGATCGGGCTCATGGCGATCGCGCTCCTGAAGACCGCGGGCGCGAAGCAGGTGATAGCGTCCGAGCTCGGGAGCGAGAAGGTCAGGTCGGGGCTCGCGAAGAAGATGGGCGCCGACATGGTCCTCGACGCGTCCGTGGGACACGACGAGCTCGTCAGGCTGGTCAAGGACGCGACCGACGGCAACGGCGCGGACGTGTGTCTCGAGATGTCGGGGGCCGAGCCGTCCCTCAAGTTCGTCCTCGACGCGCTCACGCCCGGCGGCAGGCTGTCGATACTCGGCCTGTACAACGACCCGGTCACGGTCGACGTCAACAACGCCATCACGTTCAAGGCCGCCACGGTCTTCGGGATCACCGGCCGGAAGATGTTCCAGACATGGGACCTCATGTCCGAGGTTCTGAAGAAGCCGGCGTTCAGGGCAAAGCTATCATCCATAGTGACGCATACCTTACCGATTCGGGACATCGAGAAAGGCATGGAACTCATACGGTCCAAGCAGGCCGCCAAGGTGTCCTTGAAGCCTGAATGGTGAGGATGTTGCCAAGAGATCCGGTCGGTTTTCTGAGGTCGGAATACGAGCAGTTAGTTTCGAACGAGCTCGATTGGAAGTTGCGGATACTGCAGGGGCCGAGCTCGCCAAGGTGCATAGTCGACGGCAAGAAGGTCATCATGCTCTGCTCGAACAACTACCTCGGGCTGAGCAACCACCCGAAGCTGAAGAAGGCCGCGATCCAGGCCGTGAAGACGCACGGCGCAGGCTCGGGGTCCGTCAGGCCGATAGCGGGCAACATGGACCTCCACATGACGCTCGAGCGGAAGCTCGCCGAGTTCAAGGAGGCCGAGGCGTCCCTGGTCTATCAGACGGGGTTCGCGGCCAACTCGGGCCTCATACCCCAGCTCGCCGACGCCGGAGACCTGATCGTCAGCGACGAGCTCAACCACGGGAGCATCATTGACGGCGTCCGGCTCTCGAAGGCCGAGCGCGCGGTGTACAAGCACTGCGACGCCGAGGACCTCGCCAGGGTGATCCAGAAGGCGGAGGAGCGCTCGCCGGCGTATCAGAGGATCCTTGTCATCACGGACGGCGTGTTCAGCATGGACGGCGACATCGCGCCGCTGGACGAGATCGCTAGGATCGCCCACGACCACGGCGCGATGGTCTATGTGGACGACGCGCACGGGGAGGGCGTGCTGGGGAAGGGAGGACGCGGGATAGTCTCCCACTTCATGCTCAAGCGGGACCAGGTCCAGGTCGAGATGGGCACGTTCTCGAAGGCGTTCGGCGTGGTAGGTGGTCACGTGTCCGGGAGCAGGGACCTCATCAACTTCGCCTACAACAAGTCGCGCACATGGCTCCTGAGCGGGTCGCACCCGCCCGCGGTCGTCGCCGCGTGCATCGCCGCGATCGAGGTGCTCGAGACGGAGCCCGAGCACGTCAAGAACCTGTGGAGCAACACCGACTACTTCAGGAAGGGCATACAGAATCTGGGCTTCGACACCGGCGCGAGCCAGACGCCGATAATACCTGTCATGATTGGCGACAGCGGCGTCGCGAAGAAGTTCAGCGCGAGGCTGTTCGAGCAGGGGATCTTCGCGCTCCCGATCGTCTTCCCGATGGTGGCCAAGGACAGGGCGAGGATACGGACCATAATGAACGCCGCGCTGACCAAGTACGACCTGGACGAGGCACTCTTGGCGTTCGAGAAGATAGGCAAGGAGCTAGGGCTGATCTAGTCCCTCTCTTCCTCGACCTCTTCGGTCGCGGTGTGCTCCGTCACCGACAGCTTGAACTCCTCCATCGGGGTCACCACCTCGAACACGACGGTGTCGACCACGCCCTTCTCCTTCATGGACTCCTTGGGCGGGAGCAGATGGTGCTTCTCGAAGAACTTGACCAGCTGGTCCTTGCCGTCGTCGCTCACTGCCTTCTTGATGACCGGGGGGTTCTTCCAGAACTGCGCGCCGAGCTTAGCGACCGTCCTCTTGCCCTCGATCTGGAGCACGACCTCCTCGGTCCCCTTCGCGAAGAACCTCTCTCTCGCGTGCGTCGGTATCTCGATCCCCCGAGACCTGTTGGGCCCCTGCCAGATGGTGCTCTCGAAGGTGTCGCCGGCCGATGACTCGCTGGAGACGACCGCGGTCTTCGGGGGGTATGTCAGGACATGGCATGTGGGGCAGAACATCTGCTCCGTCTCCTTCTTGCACCGGTTGCATACGCGTGTGGCCACCAACCTGCCCCCTGAGCCCGGGAAACAGGGTCCGTGCACATCAAACTTCGCGTGGGACACGCCCGGGCACAAAGGCGACACGTATTAATGTCCAGATTCGATGGGGCACATGTGCGACGTACAAATCACGGCTCTGGCGGCGGCGGCCGTCTGGAGTTCATGTTCTCCTACAACGGGAAGGACGTCCGGGCGTACGAGGGCGACTCGATCGCGTGCGCGCTCGAGCGCGCAGGAGTGTCCGTGTTCTCCAGGAGCATGAAGTTCCACCGCCCGCGCGGTCTGTACTGCGGCGCGGGCAGGTGCTTCTCATGCGCCATGAGGGTGGACGGGATCCCCGGCGTGAGGACCTGCTCGACTCTCGCTCGGGACGGGATGGTCGTGGAGTCCGAAGGCGGCCTTCCGTCGGTGAACATCGACCTCCTCTCCTCGTTCGACCACATCTTCAGGGATCAGCTCGACTATCATTCGATGTTCACGAGGCCCAGGTTCATGGCCCCGTTGTTCCAGCGGGTGGTGCGGAGGCTCGCTACGCCGAGGAGGCTGCCCGAGCGGGCACAGCCCTTTCAGCCGCTCAAGGTCACGAGCGCGGACGTCCTGATAGTGGGCCATGGCGTCTCGGGGCGCGCCGCGTGCGAAGCCTTGCGCGAGAAGGGTCTGAACCCGCTCGTCGCTGACAGGCATGGCACAGACATGTTCCCTCCCTCGGTCGCGTTCGGGTTCTACGAGGATGGGCGCGTC
>JAJYIS010000075.1 GCA_021789945.1 Thermoplasmata archaeon
TTACGTCAGGCTCTGGCCTCGGCTTCTCGTCCTCCACGGCGCGGTAGAAGACGTTCCGGCCAGACTTCGACCTCGTCACCGCGCCTTTCTTCTCGAGTTTCTGGAGCGCCTGGGTCGCCCCAGACTGGGTGATGTTCAGCTCCGAGGCCAGGAGGGTCGGCGAATGGATTCCCCTTCTCAGCACCTCGAGAATCTCGTTTTCCCTTGGGGTCAGCAGTTTTCCACATCCATAACCTGATGTATTAGTTGTACTAATGCTTCACTTATGGTTGCTTATATGTCGGTTTATGCGTCCCTTATTGTTTCCACTGTATTCATACTTTCGTCGGGAGGACTGGCAGCGACCATTAATTGTCATCGCATTCCGGCCACGAATCCGCTTATTGTTGGGATAGAACCTTGCGCCTGCTCAGCGCTAGCTTCGCACCAGAGGCGGAATGCGAGGAAAGAATCCGTTACTTCTGCTCTTCTGGCCCCTTTTCCCCTTCCTTCTTGGCGCTGATGGCTTCCATCAGTTCCTCGGTCTCCATCCTGCGCTTCTTCGGGATCGAGCCAGGGATGAGGAGGTCCATGAACTTCTCGAAGTAGAACTTCTCCTGGAGTATCTTCTCCCTCTCGAGCTCGAGGCCAGCAACCGCGGAGATCGACTCCGAGCCGAGACCGAAGGACTCCATCCTCAGGTTCTGGAGGTCCTTCTCGAGCAGCCGCTCGTGCTCATCGAGCTTCCCTCCGATCCTCTCCATCGCGATGTCCTTGAGCATCTTCTCCAGGAACTGGATCTGCTCCTCCTTGCTCTTCTTCCCGAGCAGCATGAGCGCGGCCTCGTGCTTGAAGTCGAGCCTCGCCCCAGCGTGCTCCTCGTCGGTCTTCGCCACCCATAGCAGCGGGTGCTCGGGCGCGTTGTATGTGACCTTCTCGGGGACGAGCATTTCGGCCGAGAACCTGACGGCAGAATCGCCCGTGGAGTGGTAGATCGCATAGAAGCTCATCCTCTCGAGGAAATTGACCTCGATGAACTCGCGCCTGTTCTTCTCGACGATCGTGGGGTTCTCCTTCGCCAGCTCCTCCAGGACCGCCATCGGGGTGGCCTCGGGCTTCCTGTCGCCGATGTACTTCGACGCCCCCATTATGCATCTCAGCGGCTCGTAAGTCCTCGTGAGCCAGAACGTGGGTGGGAAGCTGGTCCAGGATTTCCTCTTGCCTTCCTCCTCCTTCTTCATCTTCAGCTTGGAGAACGAGAAGGTCGAGAACTGGTACCTGATCTGGCTGTTCTCCTTCTCCAGCACGCCTGACGGCAGGCCCTCCTTCGCGACTATCCTGTCGGCCCAGAAGCCGAGCTCGGACCTCAACTTCGGCCTCGATGTCCAGCCGTCAACGCCTATGTGATGGAGTATCTCCCTTCTCGTCGGCGTGATCAGCCAGCTTAGCCAGAGGACGAAGGTCTTCGGGGTGTCGATGTACGGCACCGGAAGAATGGCCTGATCGGCCGCGGTGCCCCAGCCCGGAAGGACGGCATTTCCTGGGGCATGCGCGTATGATCTGTCCAGGAAGACGTTGAGGCCGACCTCGTCGCTCGGCTCGAACGGGTCGCGAATCGGAGCGGGCTCTATCCTGAGGTCAGAGTTCAGGAAGTAGTAGTTCTGGCGCTTCGAGTTGAGCGGGATAAGGACGCCGCAGTCGACCCCCTTGGCCAGCAATGTTCTCATCTGCACGCCGCTCTTGTCCTTCAGGGGCCGTGTCTGCGCGCTCAGGGAGAGCCTGCGCATCGAATCAGTGAGAGGGCTCTTCTCGATCTCCTTTCTGGTCAAGGGCTGCTTGTGGAGGAGCGTGTAGACGACCGCCCTCGAGACGTTGTTCGTGAGAAACTCGCCGATCTCTATTGCCTTCTCCTTCTGGAGAGGAATAATCTGCTGCGCCATCCCATCCCACCTAGTGTCCTGTTTTGCTTCAAATCGCATTCTCCGTACTAATAACTTTGCTCAAAAAGCGACAGCGTAGCTCCGTCTCGCGGTGGGCGCTCCCGGCGCGGGCCGCGGATGTTCCAGGCGAGGCTACTTCAGGATCACAGCGACGACCGCGTCGCCCATCTTCGATGTGGATGTCTTTCCGCCGACATCAGCGGTCCGGTGCTTCCCCGCCCTCAGGACACCCTGGACGGCGCGTTCCACATCGGCTGCTGCGGGTTTCTGACCGAGGGACTCGAGCATGAGCGATGCCGAAAGGATGGCACCAATCGGGTTGGCCAGGCCCTTTCCGGCAATGTCGGGTGCGGAGCCGTGGACCGGCTCGAACATGCTCACCCCAGAAGGGTTGATGTTGCCCGACGGAGCGAAGCCCAGTCCGCCCTGGAGCGCCGCGCCAAGGTCCGTGAGGATGTCCCCGAAGAGATTCGGCGCGACGATCATCTTGAACCTGTCGGGCGTTCTGACCATGTGCAACGCGACCGCATCGACGTACTGGAACTCCTTCTTGACGCCAAGCCTTCCGGACACCTCCTCGGCCGCCTCGCGCCAGATGCCATAAGCGTCCGTGAGCACGTTCGCCTTGTCGACGCACGTGACGGGCTCGATCCCCTTGCTCTTGGCCATCTGGAACGCATATTCCATGATGCGCCTCGCGCCATGTCTCGTGATGGCGCCGATCTGGAACGCGAGCTCCTCCTCGTCCTCGAGCTCGATCCCCACGTCGAACTTGGCCTCGTAGGTCCGCCTCTTCAGGTCGAGCTCGGTCTTCGACAGTCCCTTCTTGACTCTGCCGCCGAGACCGACGTAGAAGTCCTCGGTGTTCTCCCGGATGAACTGCAGGTCGATCCTGCCAGCATCGCTCCGGAGCGGGCTTGGGACGCCCTCCATCAGCTTGACCGGCCTGAGGTTCACATACTGGTCGAAGTGGAATCTGAGCCGCAGGAGGACACCTTTTTCGAGTATCCCAGGCTTCACCCTGGGGTCTCCCATCGCTCCCAGGAGGAGCGCGTCCTTCTTCGAAAGCCTCTGCAGCGTCTCGTCGGAGAGGACTTCGTCCGTCTTGAGGAAGTGGCTCGCGCCGAGCGGGAACTCCTCGAACTCCAAGGCGAGGTTCCGCTTCTCCGCGACGGCGTCAAGGACCTTGCGGGCCTCCGCTATGACCTCTGGACCGACGCCGTCCCCCGGAATCACGCCTATTCTTTGCATCCGAGCATCTCCCTGGTATAGGGCACCAGCCCGCCCTTCTGGATGAGCATCATGACGAACGGCGGATAGGCTTTGAACCCGGCCTCTTCGCCGGTCGACCGGTTGGCTGCGATGCCATTCTTCAGGGCGACCTCTATGACATCGCCCTTCTTGGCGTGGATCGTCGCCTCGATCACCGGCAATCCCAGGTTGATCGAGTTCCTGAAGAATATGCGCGCGAACGACACCGCGATGACGCAAGAGACCCCTGCGCCCATGAGCGCTCTCGGGGCGTGCTCCCTCGACGACCCGCACCCGAAATTCCTGCCGGCGACGACGATATCCCCGGCCCGCACCTGCTTCGCGAACTCCGGGATGGCGTTCTCGAAGGCGTGTGGCGCCAGCTCCTTGTCGTCCATCGTGACGAGGTACTCCGCCGGGATGATCTGGTCCGTGTCGACGTTGTCCCCGACGACCCACGCTCTCCCTTTCAAGTGGTCCTTCATCTCGCCACCTCCGAAGGGTCCGCGATTCTGCCCTTGATGGCGCTCGCGGTCACGACCGCCGGGCTTGCGAGATAGACCTCCGAGTCCTTGGCGCCCATCCGCCCGACGAAGTTCCTGTTGGTGCTGCTGACGCACCTCTCTCCGGGTGCGAGCACTCCCATGTAGCCGCCCAGGCACGCGCCGCAGGTCGGTCCGGACACGTACGCTCCCGCGTCGGAGAAGACCTTCACAAGCCCCTCGCGCACGGCCGCGTCGAACACCTCCTTGGTCGCGGGGACGACGATCATGCGGACGCCGGCATGGACCTTCCTGCCTTTCAGGAGCTTGGCCGCGATCCTGAGGTCCTCGATCCTGCCGTTCGTGCACGAGCCGAGATATGCCTGGTCGATGGCCACGCCTGCCTCGCTCGCAGGAGCGACATTGCTTGGCAGGAACGGCTTCGCGACCACTGGCACGATCTTCCTGCCGTCATACTCCATCACATCGGAGTATGCCGCGTCGTCGTCTGCGAACGCGGGCTTGTACGACCCTCTCACTCTCGTCCTGAGGTACTCGTAGACCTTCTTGTCCGGGGGAACGATGCACGCCTTCGCGCCCGCCTCGATCCCCATGTTGGATATCGTTATCCTGTCCGAGAGCGGCAGCGAAGCCACCGAGCTGCCCTCGACCTCCATCGAGGCATACCTCGCCCCTTCCACCCCGATGTCGCCGATGATCGTGAGTATGATGTCCTTGCCAGAAACGAACCTCCCCAGCTTGCCGTCGACCTTGAACTTCATCGACTCTGGAACCTTGAACCACAGTACCCCCCGCGCGAAGACCGTGGCGGCCTCCGTGCTGCCGATCCCCGTCGAGAACGCCCCGAGCGCGCCGTAGGAGCACGTGTGCGAGTCGGCGCCCACTATGAGCCTTCCAGGCGCCACGAACCCCTGCTCGATCATCAGCTGGTGGCACACGCCGCCCGAGCCGACCTCGAAGTAGTTCCTCACCTTGTGCTTCCTCGCGAAGTCCCTCATCTTCTTGGCCTGCTTGGCCGAGGCGACATCCTTGTTCGGCACGTAGTGGTCCGGGATCAGAACGACCTTGTCCCTCTTGATCGGGGCGCAGAGGCCCTCGAACTCGTCGAACGCCGCCGGACCCGTGATGTCGTTGACCATCACATAGTCGACCTGCGCCTCCACGATGTCGCCTGCGCGGACGTCCTTCCTGGACTTCGCGGACAGTATCTTCTCGGCTATCGTCTTCGACAATCGATCCACCTTCGGGTCTGTGATCCGGGGCTCAGTACGCCCTCTTCTTCTCCTTCCGTCCAGCGCCGTTCTGTACGTTAAGCTTGCGAACCCACAACCTGTTCAGCCCTTCGATCATGGCGTCCACGCTGGTCGTGACGATGTCCGAGCCCACGCTCTTCCCAAGGGTCAGGAGCTGCGCGTCCTTGCTGTCCCCGAGCTTCACGGTCACCTCGCAGAGCGCGTTGGACCCGCCGGTGATTGCCTCGAGCCTGAACTCCTTGAGCTCGATGTCCTTCGAGACGGCCGTCCTGATGGCGCTCAGGCTCGCATCGATCGGCCCGACGCCGGTCTCTGAGGCCCTCCTGCTCTCGCCGTCTATGTTCAACACGACCGTCGCAGTCGGCGTGAAGTTGAGGCCGGTGAACACGGTGAACTCGTCGAGTTTGATGGCCGGCTCGCCCTCCTGGCCCATGACGTCGTACGCGACCGCGAGCAGCTCGGCGTCGTCCAGCTTCTTCCCGGACTCGGCGTACTTCTTCACCCTCGCCACGACCTCCTTCATCTGGTCCAGCTCGAGCTCGAGCCCGTACTCCTTGAGCTTGTTCTGGACCGCGTGCACCCCCGAGTGCTTCCCGACGACGAACGTCCGCTCCTTGCCGACGATCTCGGGCCTCATAGGCTCGTAAGTCGAGCTCTCGCTGAGCACGCCGTGGACATGTATCCCGGACTCGTGCGAGAACGCGTTCTCCCCCACGATCGCCTTGTTCGGCGGGACGGGGACCCCCGTGAGCTGGGAGACCAGCCTCGAGACGAACGCGAGCTTCCTGGTGTTGATGTTCGTCTTGACGTTGTAGAACGCCTGGAGGCTCAGGACGACCTCCTCGAGGGCGGCGTTCCCCGCCCTCTCTCCCAGGCCGTTGATCGTGCAGTGGATCTCCTCAGCGCCTCCGAGCACCCCGGCAAGCGAGTTCGCGACCGAGAGCCCGAAGTCGTCGTGACAGTGGACCGCGAGTGGCACCCTCACGTTCTTCTTTATCTCGGACACGAACTGCTGCATCGCGGACGGAGTCATGACTCCGACCGTGTCCGGGATGTCGATTCTGTCGACGCCAGCCTCCTGGACCCCCTTGTGCATCCTGTGAAGGAAGTCGAGCTCGGTCCTCGTGCCGTCCTCGTCGCTGAACTCGACCACGAGGCCGTGGGCCTTCGCGTACTGGACAGCCGTGACGGCCTTGTCCAGCACCTGCTCCTGCGTGAGCTTGAGCTTCTTCTCCAGGTGGGTCTTGGAGGTCGCGAGGAATATGTGAACCGAATCGACATCGCACGCGAGCGCTGCGTCGAGGTCTCCCTGGCTGGCCCGGCAGAGCCCGCATATCTCGGCGTTCAGGCCAGCGCCGGAGATGTGCTTCACGGCATCCGCCTCGCCCTCGGAGTTCACCGGGAACCCTGCCTCGATGATGTCGACTCCGAGCTCGTCGAGGGCCTGGGCGATCTTGAGCTTGTCCTCGCTGGACAGCGCGACGTTCGGGGTCTGCTCCCCGTCCCTGAGGGTCGTGTCGAGGATCTTTATCCTCTCAGGCATCCTCGTCGCGGAGAATATCTCCTTGTTGTACTCGCTCACGAACATCCCTTTGTCTGGGATCCTAAAGCCCGCCTCTGTCTGTTCTCCAGCATTCTCACTCGGAGGTTGTGTTGACATCAAAACACTCTCCAAAAATCCTTCACTGCAGCCCTCAGGCTAGGATAAGCAGACCCAAGCGCAGAATATCCAGATTCCTGCTCTTGTACGCCATTCCTAGCCCCTGAGCTCAGTATAGTCCCGCCTGTGGCGTGACAAGAATCGTCATGGCCTCGGGCGATATAAACCTTTTCAGACGGGCCAGTCGTCAGGCGGCCTCCGCCTGACCATTAGTGTACAGCGCCCTCTCCGCGAAGAATAGAAATACCTCGCCCCGTGTACGCCGCGTGATAAGCTTGAGCAAGGATAGGTTGGTCGCGTTCCAGGGAGAGCCGGGGGCGTACTCGGAGGATGCTTGCCTGAGGTACTTCGGGAAGGACGTCCGTGCCCTGCCCTTCCCGGACTTCCAGGCGGTCTTCGAGTCGGTGGAGCACGATGCGGTAACGCACGCCATGGTCCCCGTCGAGAACTCGATCGAGGGGACCGTTGCGCAGGTGAACGACCTTCTGCTCGACCACGACCTCATGATCTCGGGCGAGGTGATCGTCCCGATCAGGCACTTCCTCATGGTCTATGACTCCTCATCGCTCGAGGAGGTCAAAGAGGTCATGAGCCATCCTCAGGCGCTCGGGCAGTGCAGGAAGTTCCTCGGGAACCATCCCGAATGGAGGATCACTCCGGCTTACGATACGGCTGGCAGCGCGAGGATCGTCTCCGAATCGAAGCGCAAGGACATCGCGGCCATCGCCAGCAGGCGCGCGGCCGGGGTCTATGGCCTCAAGATAGTGAAGGACGACATCCAGAGCGAGGTCGCGAACTTCACGAGGTTCTTCGTCCTCGAGAAGAACCCGCAGCCCGTGCCTGACGCGAACAAGACCTCCATCGTGTTCGCGACGAAGAACGCCCCGGGGGCCCTTCACAAGTGCCTGGGGGAGTTCGCGTCGAGAGGGGTGAACCTGACCAAGCTCGAGTCGCGGCCGAGGAAGAACAAGCCATGGGTGTACGTGTTCTACGCGGACCTCGAGAGCAGCGTTGACGATCCGGACTGCCACGCGGCCATCGGCGGGCTCCTGAAGACGGGCGCGTTCGTCAAGATCCTCGGGTCGTACAAGAAGGCCGATGTCTGAGGATGGGCCATCCCCGAAATCATTCAATTGGCCGCTTCCGTCCTTTGGACAGTGCCCTGTTTGATTGAACCAAGCCATCTAGCCGGTGGGCTGCTTCGAGACCCTCGACGCCTTCTTCAGCTCGTCGATGCCCTCCGCTCCCCGTATGGGCTTCCTGTCCCGCTCCAGGTTGGCGAGCTCCTTCTCGTCGAACGCTCTCGGGTCGATCGAGATGAGCAGCCGGCTCCTGGTGACCCACGCGGTCTCGTTCAGGGAGTCGAGGGACTTCAGCACCTTCCGGAAGTCATTGAAGGTGACCTCGTACTCGATCCCCTCGATCAGCACTATGCTGTTCGGGTTGTTCTCCATGAACCGGACCACGGTGTCCGTCAGGACGGCCAGGCTGGTCGGAGCCACCCTCATCTCCCCCGGCGATTCGGTCAGCCAGATGATGGGGGTGACCTGGATGTTGAAGTTACGCCTGATGGTCTCCGGGAACTCGCGCGTAACGACCAGCCCCTTCGGGATCAGGTACTCGAGCGTCTCCGACGCGGACGCCTCCTTCCCCGGTATCTCGGCCTCCGGGCTGAGCGGGAGCGTGACGAGCTCGGCGAACAGGGTGAACGCTGAAGTCGGCTTGGCGTCCTCGATCAGGTAGACTCCCCTCGCGATGTCGAAGACCCTGAACCCCGACCGCTTGAAGTCCTCCACCTCCGGGTCCACCACCAGCCCCGTGAACCCCTTGCTGGATATCGACTCCACTATGGCCGCGAAGAGAAGGACCACGATCCACGAGTACGGGTTGTAGTCCTCGAACCCGTACCTGATGCCGAGAAGGGCGTCGAGGAAGAACATCGTCACCGGGATCCCCATCCACGCCACCGCGATGAGCTCCGTGTCCCTCCTGGTTTCCCTGGAGAGCCTGGGCATCGCGTGCCCGGACCGCGCCCGGAGCGCCATCAATAGGTCGATGGCCAGGGAGAGGGCGACATACGCGAACACCAGGACGAGTACCCAGCCGTTCCGCGCGAGCGAATCCGCCGTCGCCAGGCTGGTGAACCACACTGGTACGAGGACCCCGATCGCGATCGCCCCCCATGCGGTTATGACGTTGACCGGGTGCTCGCTCATCCATCCACTGATGTACTCTATCGAATTGTACCTCCGGTATATGGTCGACAGCGCGACCGTGCACGTGGACAGCCAGACGGACACGACTATGAATGTGAAGACGACATAGGTCCGGGTCTCCTCCA
>JAJYIS010000076.1 GCA_021789945.1 Thermoplasmata archaeon
ACGAGCGAGACATAAGGCCTGGCGCGAAGTATTTCGACTGGGAGCTCAAGGGAGTCCCGCTCAGGCTCGAGCTGGGAAAGAGGGACATAGAGAAGGGCAAGGTTACCTTCGTCCGGAGGGACACGGGTGAGAAGACCTTGAAGGACCGGAACGACTTGGTCCGCGAGGTCAAGGAGACACTGACGCATATCGCGCGCGAGATGCTCGACCGCGCGACGAAGGGGATGGAGAGCGAGATCATCACGGTCGACTCCCTCGAGCACCTTCCAGAGAAGATGATCAGGGCGGGCTGGTGCGGAGGAGAGGAGTGCGGGCACGAGATCGAGTCGAAATCCGATATGAACATACTCGGCACGCCCGTGGACGGCGAGAGGTACGAGGGCAAGTGCGTCATCTGCGGAAAGAAGACGACGACGCCGGTCTACTTGGCCCGCGCGCTCTAGCGCCGAATCTCACTTCTTCTGAACGTCCTTGGCGGGCTTTCTGTACAAAAGCAGCCCGAGGATGCCGAAGACTATCAGCGGGACGTAGATCGTGTAGACGCCGATGTTCCCCCTGGTGAACGGGTACCAGATGTCGTACAGTATCCCCCATATCCAGAATACCGCGATGCCCGCGATGAGCAGGCCCGCGTAGAAGACGTAGGCCACCTTTCTCTGGAAATCCTCGGCCTCGGCGGTTGCCATCGACGCGCCCAATGAGTTGGCCCTATAAATTGCTTTTCGTCTCGACGCTCGCCCTGACAGGGGCCCTGGAGTCGGCCACCAGGCGGAGAAAAGGATTATGATTGAGGTTGCCCATTCACCCCCCGAAAACTTGGGAGGCATGCCGAAGAGCTGCACCTACTCGGGAGGAAGCTGGGAGACTGGTAACTTCGTTGGTTATCAAAGGATGTGGTACTGAATCAAGAACGCAAACTCCAAGAAACGGTTGTAGGGCGCGGATCGCGCCAATTGCCATCGGGCTGGCACTCCTGCTGGTCGTCTCCGGACTGCCTATCAAGGCGACGGTGTCCGCAGCGACGACGCAGACGACTCTTAGGATCGGCCTGCTGGAGCCGATAGACAGCCTCAACCCGTTCATCGGGATAAACGACAACGCGTACATCTTCTACGGTCTGGTGTACGACTTCCTGATCGCCGTCAATCAGAGCATGAAGCCCAAGCCGGACCTGGCAGTGAGCTGGAACATCGTACCTGACGAGCTGCCGTACGGGTCCGTGTGGCAGTACAATCTGACGCACAACGCGAAATGGCACGATGGCGAACCGTTCACCGCGGACGACGTCGTGTTCACGATGAACATCCAGAGCGGGAGCAACTGGTTCAAGATGTGGGCATACCAGCCCTACACCCTGATGATCAACTACACTGAGAAGATCGACGAGTACACGGTTCGCATCCACTTCTTCGACCGGGCGACCGGCAAGCCGGCGGCGATCGCGTTCGGAGACAGCCTGATGATCCCGATAGTGCCGATGCACCTCCTCGAACGGTACAGCGCCGAGAACCTGTCGTTCTCATACACGAACCCGAAGCCGATAGGCACCGGGCCGTTCATGTGCACGGACAGGACCTACGAGGAGTTCCTCAGGGGCGAACGCATAACCCTGATGAAGAATCCCAACTACCATCTCGGGCCCGTGAAGTTCGACCGCCTCATCCTGGAGTTCTATCTGGAACCGGCCGCGATGGTCACCGACATGCAGAGGGGGGCTGTCGACCTCGCGGCATTCGCCACTCCGAACTACAAGAACCTTATGGACTGGCTAGCTGGCAACCCGGCGAGCCCGATCGGGACCTACTCCGGCCTCACATGCACATCGTACTCGGTCGAGCTCGGCATATGCATGGCGGATACTGCCGGCACGAACGTGCTCAGGCGGGACCCGGCCGTGAGGCTCGCCATGGCGCTCGCGACCGACAAGGAGTTCATCAAGGACCACATCTACATGGGCTATGCCGACACCGGATACTCGCTCTTCTCCAAGATATACCGCGACTGGTACTGGGAGCCCAACGCCACCCAGAGGAACGACTACAACCTAACGAAAGCCAACGACGTCCTGTACGCAGCTGGCTACACTTGGAACGCGGACCACACGGTCAGGATATGCTCGCCGACCAACATGTACAAGGGCGAGACGAACGAGCTCAAGTTCAACGTGCTGGTGGAGACCGAGCTCTTCGAGGACCGGGCGACCGTGATGTTCCTGAAGGAGGAATGGGCCAAGATAGGCATAGTCATCAACCCGGTGTTCGTCGACTCGGCCACATGGAACAACATAGTGTATAACAGCGGCGGAGCGTTCGATCTGATCATGACGTACTGGAGCGGGGACCCTGACCCGAACTACCTCCTGTACACCCAGTCGAGCGACGCGCTCAGCGGATGGTCCGAGAACTACTACTCGAACAAGCAGTACGACCAGAACTACTCCGCATCGGTGCTGGCGACGAACCACACAGATCGCCTGGGCTACGTTCACAACTGCCTCCAGCACATCTACGAGGACAACGCCTTCATCGTCACCGAGTACCCGTACGGCTGCTGGGCCTGGAGGACGGATCACTTCTCCGGTTGGGGCGACTGGGGCAAGTACCCTGGCAGGCAACTGTCCAACTTCTGGTCGTCGAACGACCTCTTCTTCGACCTCACACCGATCGCGGTCAACCAGCCGCCTGTCGCAGTGCTGGACAACGCCGGAGGACATCCCGGGGACGCGGTCGTGGTCACTGGGTACGCGTGGGACCCCGAGGGGGACTCGATGACCTACCTGATGGAGTTTGGCGACGGCCAGAACACGACCGGCGCCGTGCCGGCAGGGGGAGAGCTCGAGTTCACGCACACTTACTCGGCCTCTGGATCGTACAGTACCAGCCTATCCGTCTACGACAACAACTCCGGGGACATAGCGAGGTCGGTCGCGACGATCGTCCCGGCGGGCATGAACGTGCCTCCGACGAACGTGCGGGTGATACCCGATCCAATGGCTGGAGCCGTCTCCGGCAAAGGGATCACGTTCAAGATGACCGCGAAGGACCCGGACGGGGACGAGCTCGCGCTCTCGCTCGACTTCGGGGACAGCTCGACGCCATATTCCAGCAGCGCGGCGGACACCGCGCAGATATTCACGGTGTCCACCCAGCACACGTACAAGGGTGCTGGAGACTATGTGCTCGGGTTCAACGTCTCCGACGGGAAGAACTACACGCTGGTGACGCAGACGCTGACGCTGGCGAAGACCAGCTCCTCCAGTCTGCCCCTGATCTTGGGGGTGGTCGGAGCGATCGTGGTCGTGGCTGCCGCGGCTGCGGTACTGATCAGAAGGCGCGGGCCAGCGAGACCGAAGAAGGAAGAGGAGGACATAAGGCTCCCGTAGACGCCTCGCGGGGGCCGGGCCGAGGGCCCTGGTCCCCGTCTCTAGGAACGCTGGAAGGTGAAAGGGAATGGCTTACCAGATGGCTTTCTATCTCGCGAGGAAGGGATTCTACGTCCTGATAACGATCATCCTCATCCTCAGCTTCAACTTCGTCCTGTTCAGGGTGATGCCTGGAGACCCCTCCCACGTCCTGATACCCAGGGGGGCGAACGCGACCACGGTCCAGGAGCTGAGACAGTACTACGGGCTCGACAAGCCGACCTACGTCCAGTACGCCATGTACATGGAGGGCATATTCACCGGCCATCTTGGGAAGACATTCACAGTCCGGGCAGGTTCTGAGATATCGGACGTGCTGGTCATCTATACAGGCAACACCCTCGTGCTCGTCGGCACGGGGACCGTGCTCTCGATATTCTTCGGGGTGATCCTCGGAAGGGAGACCGCCTGGAGGAGGGGGAAGATGGGGGACCGGCTCGGCAGCGCGTTCTTCCTGATCTTCTACTGCATGCCCACATTCCTGTTCGCGCTCGTCCTGCTGACGCTGTTCGCGCACTACATCCCGAGCTGGCCCATCAGCGGGACGACGGGCGACGACTACTACATGTACGACATCTGGGGCAAGATCCTGGACAGGGCCCAGCATACGCTCCTGCCGATGTTCGCACTGACTATAGAGACGGTCGCCACGTTCTCAATCATCACCCGGAGCTCGCTGATCGACGTCCTCACGGAGGACTACATGGTCACCGCCGTCGCGAAGGGCTTGCGTGGCCGCCAGGTCCTCAAAAGGCACGCGATGCCGAACGCGATGCTACCCGTCGTGACGGTCATCGCGATGAACGTCGGCTGGATCCTGAGCGGTTCGATCATGATCGAGATCATATTCTCGTACCAAGGGCTGGGATGGCTCACCTGGAAGGCGGTCTGGAGCCACGACTATCCGCTCCTGCAGTCCGCGTTCATGCTCGAGACGATCGCCGTGCTTGTCGCGAACTTCATCGCGGACCTGCTGCTGGGAATCCTCGACCCGAGGGTGAAGACATGACGCCCCTGTCGGCAGAGCCTCCCGAGACCCAGTACGCGTTCCTCGACCGCCTGCTCAACGAGAGGCGGGCCGAGCGGGTCAGGCTCTTCCTGAAGGGGGGGATGAGGATCTGGCGCCAATACCGGACGAACATCGCCGGGATGGTCGGGCTCTCCGTGCTTGCGTTCTTCGTCCTGATGGCGCTCGTCGGCCCGTTCCTGCTGCACTCCTTCCCAGACCCCAACTCGCAGAGCTGGGCGGAGACGAACCCGGTGTATGCGCCGCCGAGCACGCATTTCTGGTTCGGCACGGACTACATGGGCAGGGACGTCTACAGCCTGACCGTCCTCGGCACCCGGGCCTCGCTGACGGTCGGCATACTCGCATCCCTGATATCCATAGTCCTGGGTACGGCAGTCGGCGTGTCGTCAGGCTACCTCGGCAAGGTATCGGACGAGCTCTTGATGCGCTTCACCGACTTCTTCCTGGTCATACCCTGGTTCCCGTTCATGATCGTCGTGGCGTTCCTGCTGGGCCCCAGCTTCACGAACGTCATAATAGTCATCGGGATCACCAGCTGGCCGTCGACCGCCAGGATCGTTAGGGCACAGGTGCTCTCGGTCAAGGAGAAGGGGTTCGTCGAGAGGGCGAGGTCCGTCGGAGCGGGGGGCGGGAGAATCATCACCAGGCACATCCTTCCCAACGTGTTCCCACTGATATTCGCGAACACGATCCTCCTGGTCGCGAACTCGATCTTCTCCGAGAGCTTCCTCGACTTCTTCGGCCTAGGGGACCCGAGGGTCATCAGCTGGGGGGTCATGCTCGAGGAGGCCTACGATTGGGGCGCGTTCTCGAGCTTCGCGTGGTGGTACATCCTCGCGCCCGGAGCGTGCATCGTCATACTCATCATGTCCTTCTACCTCGTGGGGGACGCGCTGGACGAGGTCCTGAACCCGAGGCTGAGAAGAAGATGATTTCTGAGGCAACGACCTAGGAGAACAGGACCAAGGGGTTTCGGAAGGCCATCCTAGCCCGGAGGGGCGGAGGTCCCGATTTTCATGAACTCCTCCTCGTCCTTGAGGGCCTGCTCGAAAATCTCGAAGCCCTTCTCGAGCTGCGCCTTCGAGATGCACAACGGAGGAGCGATCCTGAACACGTTCCCGTAGAACCCCGAGGTGATCGTCATCAGGCCGGCCCTCCAGCACTTGCCCTGGATGTTCGTGGCCTCCTGAGGCTCCTTGGTGTACTGGTTCTTCACCAGCTCGACGCCTATCATTAGGCCCTTGCCCCTGACGTCGCCGATGATCTCCCTGCGGGTCTGCATCTCCTTGAGAAGCTTGATCGCGTAGTCCCCGAGCTTGGCGGCGCGGTCCGCGAGGTTCTCCTCGATGATCGCGTTCACGTGAGCGAGCCCAGCGGCCATCGTGATGGCGTTCCCGCCGAAGGTCGACGAGTGCGAGCCCGGCCTCCACTTCCTCATGATGTCGCGCTTGGCGATTATCGCCCCAAGGGGTGTGCCCCCTCCTAGCGCCTTGCCCATCACGAGAATGTCGGGCACAGTGTTGAAGTGCTCGCACGCGAACATCTTGCCCGTCCTCGCGAACCCGGTCTGGACCTCGTCGAAGACGAGGAGCGCGCCCTGGGCGTCCGCGAGCTTCCTCAGGCGGCCAAGGTACTCCTTCGGGGGGACGACATAGCCTCCCTCGCCCTGGATCGGCTCGACGAAGATCGAGGCTATCGGCCCAGTCGTGCCGCCCATGGTGAGCACCTGGTTCTCGATGTAGTCCACGCAGTACAGGCCGCACTCGGGGTATGTCTGCTTGAAGGCGCACCTGTAGCAGTACGCGAACGGCGTGAATATGATCCCGGGTGCGAGCGGGCCGTAGCTGTACCTCAGCTTCAGCTTGCTCGTCAGCGCGAGCCCCGCGCCGACCCTGCCATGATACGAGCCGAAGAACGCCAGGTGCTCGCCCCGCTTGGTGTGGTACCTGGAGAGCTTGAACGCCGCCTCGACGGCCTCAGCGCCGCTGTTCCCGAAGAAGGTCCCCTGGAGCGCCTTCCCCGGCGATATCTCCGCCAGGAGCTTCGCGAAGTGCGCCTCCTTGTCGAAGTACGCATCGTTCGCCATCGAGTGTATCAGCTTGGCCGACTGCTCCTGGATGGCCTTGGTGACCTTGTAGTGCGTCCAGCCGGCATTCTGGACGGCGATGCCTGACGAGAAGTCCAGCAGGACGTTCCCGTCGGCGTCCATGACGGCAGTCCCCGCGGCTTTCTCGATCGTGAACGTGAAGCATCTGTCGTACGCATAGGAGACATAGTCCCTGTCGATCTTGATTATCTCCTTGCTCTTGGGTCCTGGCGCCCTTACGACGATCTTCGGAGCCTCCCTGGCCCACTGCGGGATCCAATCTGGGAGCGGGAACTCCTCGACCTCCGAAACCTTCGGCTCCTCCTTGTTCTCGCCCGGTTTCATCGACTTCATCGGCTCTGAGACCGGTTCTTGCTCTGACATCTGACTCATCCCTTGCCCTCCCGATCACTCTCGAGAGTCAAAGCCCCCTTGGGGCACGCCTTGATGCACGCGGGGTCGCCGGCGCAGAGGTCGCACGTGTAGGCGGTCTCTACTCCGAACGCCCCTTCGAAGAAGACCCCGTTGTACGGACAGCGAGGAATGCAGGCCATGCAGGCGAAGCATCTGTGCTCGTCGAGCGTCCAGTACTTTCCCTCTTCGTGGAACTCGAGCAGCGCGGACGGGCAGACCTCGCTCGGCGGGCAGGTCTCGCAGTGGACGCACATCGTCCCCGCGTACTTCCCGCCATCATCCTTGGTGACCTGGATCCTGGACTTGCCGCTAGCGACGGCATTGGGATGTGCCTTGACGCAGGCTTTCTCGCATTCAAGGCATCCATTGCACTTGTCCGGGTGGAAGACCAACCCGAACTTCTTCTTTCCCGAGCTCATCAGTGCATCCTCCTGAGTGGCCACGCCTCAACAAATACTGGGCGTGATGAGTCAGGGCGACTCACTCCGGCATTCCACAGTAAGTGTTGATACCATATATATCCTCGCCACATGCGGTATTTCTAGTTTAGCGATGTGCGATTTCACCCCGAATAATCTGAACTATTTGCGGTCGATGACGGCCTAAAATTGAAAACTTATCAATTAGGACAGCCCCATCGCAGAACGTTCGAATTCGTAAAAAGGCACGGTGAAAACGGCTCTAATACGGACATTATAATATATTTGTGCAAATATTTACATCTGCGCGGGGCGCCGCAGGGGCTTGAAACATCCGTCGAGAAGAATAATAATTACTGGCCGGATGCGGTGTACATCATTCACCACATCTGGCCATTGCCGGGTCTCACTTCAGGAACGGCAACTTCTTGACGATGTCCCCCAGGCCGACATCCTCGAGCCCCTTCTTGGTCGGCCTGCCCTGATCGTCCCAGCCCCATAGCGAGTAGTACTCGGAGAGCATCCTGTCGAAGTCTGCCCTCTTCACCGTCTTGCCCATGGTCTTTCCTGACGGCAACGGCTCCTTCTCCATGCGCTCGGGCAGGTAGTCGTCCTTCCTCGTGAACCCCTCCCTCGCGTTGAAGGCGCGGGTGAGGTTCCAGACCCTCTTCCCGATCGACCTGAGATACGCCTCGTCCGCGGGAACTCCCGTCACGGCGGTGTAGTACATGGCCATGTTCTTGAAGTTAACAGCGTAGAAGTCGCAGAAGATGAAGGACCACTTCACGCTCGTCCTCGTGTTGTCCTCCACGCAGATCGCAGCCTTGCCCTCGGGGTTCCACGGGTCGCCACTGCCGTACGCATCCTGCGCGACAGGCCACGCGCGGTTGTGGTCCGCCCCTCTGTCGGAGGTGGCATACGCCAGGGCCATGCCGATCGAGCCCCTCGGGTCGTACGCCGGGTACTCGGAGCCCTTGCACTCTATCAGCAGCCTCTCGGAGCCCTTGCCGATCTTCTTCGCGGCCCTCTTCGAGCCGTCCGCCAGCAAGTCGCCAACGTTCTCCCTGTTCGCGATCATCGCAGGCATCTTCGCGAACGCCTCCTCGTTCCCGAACTTCAGATCGAGGCCTCCGGTGTCCTTCTTTGTGATGGTCCCGCGCTCGTAGAGGTCCATGGCGAACGCAGTGACGCTGCCCGCAGACATCGAGTCGAGGCCGTACTTGTCGCATTCCTCGGCGAACTTGACCACGGCCTCTATATCCTTGATGCCGCAGTTGGACCCAGACAGCCCGATGGTCTCGTACTCAGGTCCTTCGGTCTGCGCTCCCTTGAATGCGCCCTTCGAGACCTTCGCCCAGCTGCCGCATGCGAGGCCGCATCCCATGCACGCCTTGCGCCTGACGAGCACTCTTGCCTTCAGGGCGTCGGAGTTGATCCCCTTGGACCCGTCGAACTCGCCCGAGCTCCAGTCCCGCGTGGGAAGTATGGAGGCGTTCTGAGA
>JAJYIS010000005.1 GCA_021789945.1 Thermoplasmata archaeon
CCTTGAAGCTCGGGAACGGTTACAACATCGGCATCCGTCTGGACGAGAAGTCGAGCGTGAAGCTCGTCTCGAGGCGCGAGAGCAAGGGCCGGAAGGCGATCACCCTGCCCGCGGACCCGTCCAAGAAGGATGTCGCCGTCATCAGCACTGGCGGGACCATCGCGTCCTATGTCGACTACCGCACCGGGGCCGTGCACCCGGCCATATCCGCCGAGGAGCTGGTGTTCTCGGTGCCGGAGCTCATGGACCTCTGCAACGTCCGAGCGAAGGTGCTCTACTCCATCCTCAGCGAGAACATGAAGGTCTCCCACTGGCAGGGGCTCGCGCGGGCGGTCGCCGCGGAGCTGAACTCCGGAGCCGTCGGCGTGATAATCCCCCACGGGACGGACACCATGGGCTTCACATCGGCGGCCCTTTCGTTCATGCTGCGCAACCTCACGGGGCCGGTGATATGCGTGGGCGCCCAGCGCTCGTCCGACAGGCCGTCGTCGGACGCCATCACCAACCTGCTCGCAGCCACACGCCTCTGCGTGGAGGGCGACCTCGGAGAGGTCGTCGTGCTGATGCACGGCGAGTCGTCAGACTCGTACTGCCTGGCCCACAGGGGCACCAAGGTCAGGAAGATGCACTCGTCCAGGCGGGACGCCTTCAGGAGCATCAATATCGAGCCGATAGCCCGGGTCGAAGGCAGGGACATCCAGTACCTCTCGCCCCACGAGGGGCGCTCCCCGGGCCCGGTGGAGCTCAAGGACAAGATAGACGGCCGGGCGAGCATGCTGCACTTCTACCCCGGGTTCGAGGCCGATCACTTCGACCTCATCGCCCAGAAGGTCAAGGGGATAGTCGTCGCCGGCACCGGCCTGGGGCACATCTCCGAGGAGATCGTCGGGTCCGTGCAGAGGGCCGTCAAGAACGGGGTCCACGTATACGTCACGACTCAATGCCTCTACGGAACCGTCAACCTTAACGTCTACTCCACGGGCAGGGACATGCTCGCGGCAGGGGCGATCCCGCTCGGGGACATGCTCCCGGAGACCGCCTATGTCAAGCTCATGTGGGCCATGGGCCAGGCTGAGGACCCTTCGGATGTCAAGAAGATCATGTTGACGAACGTCGCCGGGGAGATGACCGGAAGGAGGTTCGTGTAGCTTGGATTACAGGAACCTCGGCCTGAAGGTAGGAATCGAGATCCACCAGCAGCTCAACACCGGCAAGCTGTTCTGCGAGTGCGAGACCGAGTTCTCGGAGGAGCACCACAAGGAGTTCATCCGGAGGCTCAGGCCGACCCAGAGCGAGATGGGCGAGATAGACCGCGCGGCGCTCGAGGAGTCCGAGCGGAAGCTGCACTTCAGGTACCAGACGGTCCCGTACTCATGCCTGGTCGAGGCCGACGAGGAGCCGCCCCACGACGCGAACAAGCGCGCGATCGAGGCCTCGCTCGAGATGGGCGCGATGCTCAACATGAGCGTCGTCGACGAGATCCACTTCATGCGCAAGATAGTCATCGACGGCTCGAACACCGGCGGGTTCCAGCGGACCGCCCTGATCGCGATGAACGGGAACGTCAGGGCCGCCGGGAGGGACATCGGCATATCCACCCTCTGCCTGGAGGAGGACGCCGCGCGCAGGATGGCGGAGCACGGGAGCGAGGTGACCTTCCGGCTGGACAGGCTCGGGATACCGCTCGTCGAGATCGCCACCGAGCCGGTCATAGGCACTCCGGATGAGGCGAGGCTGGTCGCCGAGCGCCTTGGGATGCTCCTTCGGTCGACGAGGATGGTCAGGCGCGGGATAGGCACCATCAGGGAGGACATCAACATCTCGGTCTCGGGCGGGGCGAGGGTGGAGATCAAGGGGGCCCAGGACCTAAGGCTCCTTCACATCTACATCGAGGAGGAGGTCAAGAGGCAGCTCGCGCTCCTCGAAGTCAAGAAGGTCCTCAGGGAGAGGGGCGCCACCGCGGTCCAGCCGGTCGTTAAGGACCTGACAGGGCTCTTCAGGGAGACGAAGTGCAAGGTCCTCAAGGCGATCATCGAAGACCATGGCAGGATCCTTGGTGCGAACCTCCCGAAGTTCGCGCACACCCTTGGCCCGACGGAGGACGGCGTGATGCGGCTCGGGCCAGAGATGGCGGCGCACGCGCGCGTGGCAGGCGTGAAGGGCCTGTTCCACTCGGACGAGCTCCCGGGATACGGCGTGGCCGTCGCCGAGGTCGAGGACGTGAGGTCGGCTCTCGGGGTAGAGGCCGAGGACGCGTTCGTCATCGTCGCAGAGGAGGAGGACAAGGCCAGGGCGGCGATCGCGAAGGCCGTCGAGCGCGCGAACGTGGCGGTCGAGGGTGTCCCTGAGGAGACGAGGGACCCGCTTCCGGACGGCCAGACGGTATACAGCAGGCCGCTGCCCGGCAAGGAGAGGATGTACCCCGAGACGGACGTGCGGCCGATACTGATCGACGAGAAGCTCCTCGAGAGCATCAGGCTGAACCTGCCGGAGCTGCCGGAGAACAAGATCGCGCGGTTCGTCAAGGACTTCTCCCTCAGCAAGGAGCAGGCCGAGGCCATGGTCAAGAGCGGCTACGAGGACGAGTTCGAGCTGCTCGCGGCCCAGTTCGGGAGCTCGCAGGTGGTCGCCAGGATCTACCTCAACACCTATCCCGAGCTCGAGAAGGCCGGGCTGGACCCTGCCAAGCTGAAGGTCGATGTCATCAAGGACGTGCTCGGCGGTCTGAAGGGCGGCTCCTTCGCGAAGGAGGCGATCCCGAAGATACTGGCCTCCATCCTCGAGAACGGCGTCGAGGTCAAGCGCGCGATCGAGGCCGTCGGCGTGGAGAAGGTGGACCTTGAGGCCGTCAGGGAGCTGTGCGACCGTGTGGTCAAGGAGAGAGAGTCGTTCATCCGGGAGCGGGGAGAGAACAGCCTCGGCCCGCTCATGGGCATCGTGATGAAGGAGCTCAGGGGCAGGGTGGACGGCCAGGTGATCAGCGAGGTTTTGCGCGAGAGGATACGACTGCTCCTGAAGTAGGGGGCTTCTCTGTCAGGAGCGTCAGAAAACCCCTGCAGTACTCGATCGCGGAGCCGATGTCGGTGTCCTTCGTCTGGAGGAACCGCCGGCAGAGCTCGTCAAGGTCCTCGGGGTTGTTGTACTTCCTCGGTCTTTCCTGCTCCACTTGTGCCATCCCCGGGACTGGATTCTGTAGATTATAGCGTGTGATATTAAATCTTCGCTTTTCAGATTCATACGGTTCCGACCCTGGGTCGGAACCTGTAGGCGTAGATGGACTCGAAGAACATGTGCCTCTCCTCAATCATCTCGGCATCGTACCTCTGCCTCGCCGACTTGAGGACCGAGGTCAATCCGCCGAGGGACGAGAGTATCAGGTAGATCCTCCCGCCGGGCAGGGCATGCCTCCAGGCCTCGTCCAGGAACCTGATGGCCGTCTCACCGCCCTCGGAGCCGCCCGCCCAGGACTTCTCTATCCAGCTGGTGGACCTCGTCTCCTCCGGCAGGTAGGGCGGGTTGAACGCGATGACGTCGAAGTCGCCTTGGATGTTCTCGAAGAGGTCGCTCACGACCGCCTCCACCCGGAGGTTGTTCCTGGCGGCGTTCCTCCTCGTGCACTCCACGGCGTTCGGGTTGATGTCCGCAGCCTTGACGGTCGCGCCAGCCTTCGCTGCGTGGAGGGATAGGAGCCCCGAGCCGCACCCCATCTCGAGGAACCGCTCTCCCGGCGAGACCTCCATCACCTTGAGCAGCAGGAACGAGTCGTCACTCGGGCCGTACACCTCGTCGGACTCTATGACCACGTCCAGGGAATTGTCCAGTTGCACGCCGAAGATAAAGGGCTGGCCGGGCTTAAGGTTTTACTAGATGAACAGTATCCCTGACAGGCACCTGGCGGAGTGAAGGCGAATTGAATCCGTTGGCCGTAATCGCGCTCCTGATCATTGTCTTCAGCGTCGTCCTCTCCATCTGGAGGAAGATCGCGTTCGTCGCAGCGACAGCAGGCGCGTGCATCGTGATCTTCGGGCTGAGCCTCGCGTTCAACTCGCTCGAACCTATCGCCTTCTACCCGTTCGACCTGATTGACCCTGCCAGGATCTACACTCTGATCACGTCGATGTACGCCCACGCCTCGATCGACCATCTGCTGTTCAACATGATCGCGCTCGTGCTGATCGGGATCATACTCGAGCAGCGGATCGGGACAGTGCCGTTCATCCTCCTGTACTTCGTCTCGGGGCTCGTCGGGACCTTGGCGTACGCGTTCTCGTCATGGAGTGACATCAGCGCTGCCGTGGTCGGGGCCTCAGGGGCGATAAGCGGGATCCTGGGCGGGCTCGCGCGGCTCTACCCGAACGAGCGGATGGCGCTGCTCTTTCTCCCGACATATCCCATGCGCATCTCGACTATCGTCCTCATCTTCGTCGGAATCCAGTTCATCTTCGTGTTCGTAGGAGATGTCGCATGGCAATCCCACCTGGGCGGTCTTGCCGCAGGCATCCTTCTCGCCCCACTGGTCGTGAAGGTCCGTCCTCGGGAGAGGACGCGCAGGGGAGTGTCGGTCGCCGCTCTGAGGAAGCTCGCAGTCACGCCAGAGCTTAAGGAAATGCTGCGGAGGGTCGAGTCAGAGACCGTGCCCGATGTCAGGGACGCGTGGACCGAGCACTTCCTCTCGAAGGCGAGATGTCCTATATGCGGGTCGCCGATTACGGTCTCGAGGGATTCCGTCAGATGCAGCCGAGGGCATCTGCTGTAGCGGCCGACAGGCCGCGGGTGCGCCTGGTGAGGAAGGGCTCCCTGGTCAGGGAGGGCGCGCGCGTGGTGGACGCGTCGTCCACGGTGACGCTCGTTGAGGCATCCGGCAAGCATATCATCGTCGACACGGGCCTCCCGCGCGACTGCGACAAGCTGCTGTTCGACCTGAATTCCATGAGGGCCGATCCCGAGACGGTGGACGTCGTCGTCAACACCCACCTCCACATGGACCACTGTGGCTGCAACGAGCTCTTCCCGAACGCCATCGTCTATGCGCACGTGCTGGAGGACCCGCCTGTCGGGACGAACCGGGTCTCGGGAGCGGTCACGCTCCTGCCTGGGGTGGAGATCGTCCCGACGCCTGGGCACACGCCCGGGAGCGTATCGGTGTTCGTCAGCGCGGAGAAGAGGTACGCGATCTGCGGCGACGCCATCCCCCAGAAGGCGAACTACGATTCGAACACTCCTCCCGCGATCGCGTTCGACAGAGGCCTCGCGACGAAGAGCATGGAGATGATAATCGGGTGGGCCCAGATCATCATCCCGGGGCACGACGGCCCGTTCGATGTAGTCGGAAAGAGGTAATATGATGGAGCGCGATGACCTCGTCATATGGGCGTCCCAACATCGGTAATGGTCGAGTGCCCCATCTGCAAGCAGGAGACCCTCCACGAGGTGCTCTCAGCGAAGCTCGGGGGCAAGGCGACTGCCGTCATGGACTCGACCGTAAAGTGCCGGGAGTGCGGCCATGTCCACCACGTCGTGATCAAGGTCGAGAAGCCGGTCGAAATACCTGTCGTCATCAGCTGGCTGGAGAAGTCAACCCGTACCAAGATATCCCTCGGCCCGGACGAGCTGATATCCATCGATGACGAGATCATGTGCGGCGAGGAGCCGGTGCTGATCACGGCCATCGAGTCGAAGGGATCGAGGCCCAGGAAGGCGAAGGCGCGGGACATCGATACCCTGTGGGGCAAGAGGTTCTCGAAGGTCCGCGTGCCGTTCTCGATCAGCCATGCGGGCAAGTCATACTCCGACCACGTCCTCGCGGTCCCGGACGAGGAGTTCTTCGTCGGCGACATCATAACCGTCGGGAAGCGCGAGGTCGTCATCCACACCATCAAGACCAAGGGCAGGGTCTTCCGGACGGGTGGGGTCCAGGCCAGGGAGATCGTGAGGGCCTACGGGACCGTCGTGAGAAAGTCGTCGTACTGAACTCAGCCGTCACCTATTAGCATCGTGTAGCTTATCAGGGCCTCGATGGAGGACTTCGAGGCCGATAGGGACCGGCTCGTGGACGATCTCAAGCACCGCGGTTACGTCTCGAGCAAGGCCGTCGAGAGGGCCATGAGGCGCGTGCCCAGGGAGGAGTTCCTGCCGGACGGCTTGAGGGGCGAGGCGTACGTCGACACCCCCCTGCCGATAGGCGAGGGCCAGACGATCTCGGCCCCGCACATGGTCGCGATAATGTCGGAGCAGCTCGACCTCTCGTCCGGCCTGAAGGTCCTCGAGATAGGCGCGGGGTCGGGGTACCACGCCGCGGTGTGCGCGGAGCTCGTCTCGCCCGACGGGCACGTGTGGACCGTCGAGAGGATAACATCCCTGGCGAAGTTCGCGGAGGACAACCTCAAGAAGGCCGGATACGCCGAGTGGGTGACGGTCGTGATCGGCGACGGCACGAACGGCCTCGCTGAGCACGCCCCGTACGACAGAATATTCGTCGCCGCGGGAGCCCCCCAGATACCGAAGCCCCTGACCGACCAGCTGGCCGAGGGCGGGAAGATGCTCATCCCTCTGGGGGGAAGGTACTACCAGGACTTGGTCAGGATCATCCGAAGGAATGGCGCGCTCGAGAAGGTGAACCTCGGGGGCTGCGTGTTCGTGCCGCTCATCGGCGAGCACGGGTATCGATGAACTTGAGGATCCCTGCGAGGTCCTTCTCCTTCACGACCGCGTCCGCCTGCTTCTTGACCTCGGGGTCCGACGGGTAGAACGCGATCCCGAAAGACGACCTCTCGAACATGGGTATGTCGTATCTCGAGTTGCCGACGCTGACGATGTCCTTCATGTCCGCGCCGACCGCGTGGGCGGCGGCGGTGACCGCGTCCCCCTTGTCCATGAGGCGCACCTTGAGCACGCCCTCCCCCGTCAGCCTGCCCTCTGCGTCAGTGACGAACCCGTTCGCGTAGTGGAGGTCGATCGAGAGCTCGCGCGAAATCCTCTCGGCCAGCAGGTCGATCCCAGCCGACACGATCGCCGTCTTGAAGCCGGCTCCCCTCAGCTGCTTGATCGTCTCGCGCGCGCCCGGCATGAGGGGCACATCGGACAGGAGCTCGTCTATCCTGTCGGCGGTTATCCCGGGCTCCTTCCTCATCCACAACCGGATGTCCCTGCTGATGAACTCGAGGTCGTCGATCTCTCCCCTGAGGTACTCGTACAAGGACTGGTCGTTGGAGACCTTGAAGTGCTTGTGGACGTGCACCCAAGAGCTGGGGCAGTCCGCGAGCACGCCGTCCATGTCGAACGCGACCAGCCTGGCCATGGCCGTCCATGGCACAAGGTTTATTAAAAACTCTCCTCATGGGCCCTATCCCATGATAACCATCATCGGCGTCGGGCACGTGTTCCAGCTGTCCGACAACATCAAGGACATCATCCGCTCCAGGCGGCCCGAGGTCGTGTGCCTCGAGCTGGACCCCGGGAGGTTCCACGCACTCACCGAGAAGGTCTCGAGGGGCTCCGTGCCCCTGCAGTACCGCGTCCTCGCGTACATCCAGAAGCGGATGGCGGACAAGTTCGGGAGCGAGGTCGGGGACGAGATGCTGGCCGCTGTCGGCGCCGCCAGGGAGGTCGGGGCCCAGGTCGCGCTGATCGACATGGACTCCACGAGGGTCTTCGCGCAGCTCTGGGCCAGGATGTCGTTCAAGGAGAGGCTGCACCTCATCGGCGGGGCGTTCGCGGGCCTGTTCATGACCAAGGAACGGGTCGAGAAGGAAGTCGAGAACTACGAGGAGCACCAGGACGTCTACATCGAGGCCCTCGGGGACGGGTTCCCCACCATCAAGGAGGTCCTCATAGACGACCGGAACAAGTTCATGGCCGCCAACCTCACTAGCATCTCGTCGTCGCACTCGAGCGTGGTGGCCGTCGTGGGGGACGGTCATGTCCCCGGGCTCTTGGAGGCCCTGAAGCCGCTCGAGGTCGAGACGGTCAGGCTCAAGGAGCTGAGGAGGCCGCGCGAGCCGTCGGCGGGCGGAACGGAGGTCAGCTCGTCCTTCTGGTACCACAGCCAGTAGCCCCCGCGCATGTTCAGGCCGCATGGGAAAGCATTTTGACCGTGTAGCACTCTCTCGCAACCCCAGGTGGAAGCGCATTGAAGGTAGTGCTCCTCAACTTCACGAAGGACCCGGACAGGATCTCCGCCGCGGCCGCCCAGTCGTGCTACTCCGAGAAGGGCGCGTCCGAGCTTTTCGAGACGACCACGGACGAGAAGGCCAAGAAGATGATCAAGAAGGTCGTGGGCATGGGCCATCTCTCGGTGGTCGAGCACGCGTACTTCACGTTCAGCATAGAGGGCGTCTCGAGATCCTTGACCCATCAGCTGGTGAGGCACAGGATAGCCTCCTACTCACAGCAGAGCCAGAGGTACGTGTCAATGGACCGGTCGCAGTTCGTCCTCCCGCCGTCGATCGCAGGGGACCCGGAGGCGCGGAAGCTGTACAAGGCCGCCATGGACGAGTCCTGGAAGGCCTATCGAGAGCTCGCGAAGAAGGTCCCGAAGGAGGACGCGAGGTACGTGCTGCCGAACGCGTGCAACACCAACATCACCGTCACCATGAACGCGAGGGAGCTTTGGCACTTCTTCAGCCTGAGATGTTGCAGGAGGGCTCAGTGGGAGATCCGGATGATGGCCTGGAAGATGCTCGCGGAGGCGAAGAAGGCCGCTCCTATCCTGTTCGAGGACGCCGGCCCCGGCTGCTTCAGAGGGCCGTGTCCAGAAGGCGAGTACGCCTGCGGCAGGCCGTACAAGAAGGGCCAGATGCCTTCGGAAGAGGAGATGCTCGTCGAGAGCGGGAAGCCCGAGCCTTAGCCGATTCTGCTCGAAGATATGCAGAGCCAGCATGTCTGCAGATTCTTCAACCGCGATGTCGCCACGCCCCGCAAACCATATATAGGGCCTGGCCTTTCCCAGCTCTCTAACGGTTAGGTGAGCCAATGGGCAACATCAGGCCGACATACATCAAGAGGGTGGCCATCGAGCTGGTCCAGAAGTATCCGGAGCAGTTCACGGGCGACTTCCAGCACAACAAGGTCATGGTCGGGAAGCTCACCGATGTGCGCTCGGTATCGATGCGCAACAAGATCGCAGGATATGTCACGAGGTACAGGACGCACTACGAAGCCTAGACGCGCTCTTCCTCTTTTGTTCGATTCTACGCTTCAGCCACAGGAAGCTGGTCGTCCGTCAATCCGGTCCGATAGGTGAACCACCGATGGAGCCCGCAGTCGAGACCAAGAAGCTGACGAGGGTGTTCAACCCCAAGAAGAAAAAGGAGGGCGCTTCAGTGCGTGCCCTCAACTCTGTAGACCTCAAGATCGAGAAGGGAGAGCTGTTCGGCCTTCTGGGGCCGAACGGCGCGGGCAAGACCACCCTCCTGAAGATCCTCAGCACGCTCCTCCTTCCGACCTCTGGCAAGGCCTACGTGTCCGGCCTGGACGTCGAGAAGGACTACGTCGAGGTCCGCAAGAGGATAAACATGGTTTCTGGAGGGGAGATCTCTGGCTACGGGCTCTTGACCGTCCGGGAGAACCTCTGGATGTTCTCGCAGTTCTACGGCATCAAGAGCAGCATCGCGCTCGAGCGCATCGACGACATGCTCGGCAAGTTCGGCATGCTCGACAAGAAGTCCGAGAAGGTGCGGACGCTCTCGACGGGGCAGAGGCAGAAGATGAACGTGATAAGGGGGTTCGTGACCGACCCCCAGATACTCTTCCTCGACGAGCCCACCCTCGGACTTGACGTCAACGCCAGCAGGACGATAAGGGATTTCATACTAGACTGGGTCCGGAAGAGCGAGAGGGACAAGACGGTGCTTCTCACGACGCATTACATGGCCGAGGCTGACCAGCTCTGCGACCGGGTCGCGATAATCGATGACGGGAGGATACTCGCGTGCGACTCTCCCGAGAACCTCAAGAAGCTCGTGAAGTCGGAGACGACTCTGAGGCTCGATGTCACGACGATGAAGGACCAGCGCGTGCTCGGCACGATCCCCGGGGTCGAGAAGTTCACATCGACGGACGACCTGGAGAACAACATAACGAGCCTCAGGTTCGTGCTCGGCGACGAGTCCGCGATCTCCGACATCGTCTCGGGAGTGGCCAAGGGCGGTTCCAAGATACTCGCGCTCAGGAAGACCGAGCCGACGCTCGAGGACGTGTTCATCAAGCTCGTCGGGAAGGGGTTCGAGTGACCGGGAGCGCCTGGATCGTCCAGAACCTCAGGGCCGTGCGCGGCAGGGCGTATCCGAGGGTGCTCGGCGCCCAGAGGGAGCCGAGCTGGATATTCTTCGATGTCGCGCTGCCCCTCCTGACGGTGGCAGCTTACATCTACATGTACAAGTTCATGGACGCCCCCAAGGAGTTCGTTGGGTTCGTGATCCTCGGCGGGGCAATGACGGCGTTCTGGCTGAACATCCTATGGAGCATGGCCTCGCAGTTCTATTGGGAGAAGGAAACTGGGAACCTGTCCCTGTTCCTGATAGCTCCAGTGTCGAGGATGTCCATCCTCGGGGGCATGGCAGTCGGTGGGCTGTTCTTCACGACCCTGCGCGCGTCCGCGACCCTCGTGATAGGCATAGTCGTGTTCGGCGTCACCCTGTCGCTTTCGAGCCCTCTGATGCTGATCGCGATCTTCCTCGTGACGATGGTATCCCTCTACGGCATGGGCATGATGTTCGCCTCGCTCTACCTGCTGTTCGGCCGAGAGGCGTACAACATGTCGAACCTCATGACGGAGCCGATCTACCTCGCGTCTGGATTCTACTTTCCCGTGAAGGCGCTCGGCTACTGGGCGGCCGCGGGCGCATCGATAATCCCCATCACCCTCGGCCTGGACGGCCTGAGGCAGCTGTTCTACCCTGAATCGAGCGCGCAGTACGGGTTCCTGCCCGTCGGGACGGAGCTCGTGATTCTGGTTGGACTATCCGTGCTCTTCCTCATCCTGTCCAAGGTGTCGCTCGACTACATGGAGAACCTCGGAAAGACCACCGGGAGGCTGACGCTCAGATGGCAGTGAGGAGCGACCTCCGGACGTTCAAGAACGCCGCCTGGCTCGGCTGGCAGATGGAAGCCAACTGGACGGACCCGTTCCTCTTCGTGATCTACTCTATCATCAAGCCGATCGCGGGCACGCTCATCCTGGTGTTCATGTACCTCGTGATAACCAGCGGGGCGACCAACACCCTGTTCTTCTCCTACATGTACGTCGGCAACGCGTTCTACATGTACGTCGCGGATGTGCTGTTCGGCGTGACCTGGGTGATCCACGACGACAGGGAGCACTACATGACCCTCAAGCAGGTGTACATCGCCCCCATCAGCTTCTACATGTACATCTTCGGCAGGGCGGCCATAAGAATCGCGATAACGTCGATGGGGGTCTTCCTCACGCTCCTGTTCGGCGTGCTCGTCCTCGGGGTCGACATCAACCTGGCGGCCGTCGACTGGCCTCTGCTGGCTCTCGCGCTAGTCCTCGGCCTCGCCTGCCTTTGCATCATGGGCCTCGCCTTGGGCGGGATATCGTTCCTGACGGCGAAGCACGGCCAGGGGATCAACGAGGGGGTCGCGGGAGTCTTCTATGTTCTCGCGGGCGTCATCTTCCCGATCACGATCCTCCCGGGCTGGGCCCAGACAGTGTCCAGGCTCCTGCCTGTGACCTACTGGATGGAGGCCGTCAGGCGCGGGCTGGAGCCGGCAGTGATGGCGGGGCTTCCCGGCTCGACAGGGCTCCAGAGCCTCAGCAACCTTCAGCTCATGCTAGCCCTGCTCGTCTCGACCGTCGCTTTCCTGTTCATCTCGCTCGGGATATTCAAGTACGCTGACAAGGTCGCTCGTAGGAAGGGGAAGATCGACTGGACGACGACCTACTGACGCCCGTCGGGCTATAGTAGCCTTTTTCTACCGAGGTCATCATGGAGGGTTCTGCGCCGAGCGGAATGCCCGAGTGGGGTAGCTTGGATATCCTAGAAGCCTGCGGAGCTTCGGACCTGGGTTCGAATCCCAGCTCGGGCGCCTCGGCGTTCTCGGGAGACGGCGATGCACCGCGAGCTTGGGGGAATCCTGACGAGGGCGCGCTCGAACACCCTATTGGGCGCTTCTGAGATTGCCCTGAAAGTCGCAGCGGACCTCGAGAGATATGCGTGCACGCACGAGTTCGGCGCTGAGGAGGTCCGCGAGTTCGCGCTCGGCCTCGTGAAGTCGCAGCCGAACATGGCCCCGCTCTGGAACCTGTCCAACGACATCCTGCTCTCGGACCTCTCAAGGTCCAGCGTATGCGTGATCTGCGACCATGCGATGAATCATCATTCCTCCGCGGCCCGGGCCGTGGGCGCCAACGCCGCCCGATTCCTGAAGGGCGGGCTAGTCGCGACCAACAGCGCCAGCAGCGCGGTATATGAGGCGCTCGTCGCGGCATCCAAGAAATCCAATATCGGCGTCCTCCTGACCGAGTCGAGGCCGAAGCGGGAGGGGCTCGCGATGGCCAAGAGGCTAGGGGAGGCGGGACTGGAGGTCACGATATTCTCCGACGCGTCGCTCTCGAAGGCCGTGTCGCGGGCAAGCGCCGTCTTGGTCGGCGCGGACGCAGTCACATCCTCCGGCGTGGTGGCCAAGGTCGGCATAATGAACCTCGCGTTGTCGGCGAAGGAGTTCGGGATCGAATCGTTCGTCTGTGCCGACAGCTCGAAGTTCGCCCCCATCAAGCTGGTCGACGTCCCGCGCCCTGGGAGGGAGATAGCATCCAGCATTCACCCGTTCGTGCGTGTCGAGAACCTTTACTTCGAGGAGGTGCCGCATTCGAGGTTCTCAAGGTTCGTCACAGAGTCAGGGGTGCTCGACTCCAATGAGGCAAGGGATATCGTGGCGAAGAAGAGGATTGCCCGCGAGCTGATGACGCCGGATTGAGACTGGCTCTCGCTCTAGCGCATCTCCTTGATCAGCCGCTCCATCTCGGAGGCTTCATCTTCGGTGACCGCGGGCTCGAATTCGCCGAACAGCATGTCCTGGACCTCCTTGCGGGCCTTCTTGACGAGCGCTCCCACCGGCTGCGGGTCCGCCTTCAGGATCGAAGTGACCTCTGGCTTGCTCACCGAGATGAACTCCTGCTTGAACCTGGCCAAGGTGTGCCTCTTCCCGAGGAAGTTCCCGTCCAGGCCGGCGTCGCGGATCGTCTCGAAGGATATCGCTGCCTCGTCCGCGCTGAATCCCCGGATGACCTCCTTCGCGACGTCCCAGACCCATGCGTCGACCAGGAGCTGCTCGTAGGACGCTCCCGCGGCCTGGTCGATCCCTCCGAGGCCGGAGCCGAGGTCCGAGGGCACAAGGGCCTGGATCACCATTGTCGGGACGCCGTCCATGACCTTTCCGAGGGACATCGCGGCGCCCTCCAAGGCGATGCCGGCGACCATCGTCGGAAGGCCGTAGAACCTGCCCATCTGGCCGGCTCCTGTGCGCATCAGGTTGGCCTCGAGCGCCCCGTATTCTATGGACCCGGTCTTCAGGTCCCCGGGGACGGAGTCGCTGCTGTAGATCCAAGGGGACCCCTTCGCTGCCGTCTGCGAGATGACCAGGCTCGCCAGGTTCTCCGCGTTCACCTGGGCGATCGTCCCAGATATTGTCGCGGGCGCGGTCATGCCGGCGACCGCGGCGGCCATGGACACTACCGGTATCCCGGCCCTGGACAGCACGACCTGCGCCTCTGCGAGGCCCTCCTCGAAGGTCAGTGGGGATATGGGGCACTGGACCGCGGACCAGATCGGCCGCTTCGCCAGCTGCTCCTCCCCTCCTGTGAGGACGGACGAGAGCTTGACGATGTTCCCGGCCTCCTCTGCGCTCGAGGCCGCTGACTGGATGTGCTTGTAGGTGGACTCGAACCCTATCCTCATCTCGGTGACGCCCTTCAGGCTCGGCGGGGCGTCCTGGGCGCCAACCATCGGCCAGCAGAAATCCATCTGGGGAAGCGAGCCGGAGAGCTGGAAGAACTTCCTAACATCCTCGCCGGTCGGCACGTACTTCTCGCCGGTCGTGAGGTCCTTTACATAGACCCCTTCCCCGCCGTTCGTGCAATGGAGCTTGTCAGAGGGAATCCTGATGTCGTGCTTCTTGTCCCTCGAAGCGAGGAGTATGCTCCTCGGGACCTTCGCTAGCGCAGACTTGACCACGCTCTCTGGTATGAGCACGCGCTTGCCGTCCTTCGAGGGCGCGCAGCCGTTCTCCCTGAGCATCGTCGTGACCGACGGGCTGTTCAGAGCGACCCCGACCTGCTCCAGCACACGGATGGACGTGTCATGGATCCTTCGGACCTCGTCGCCTGCAAGAAACTCCAACCTGCCCCTGGACATGCTCTCCGAGCTTCCGAGAAGCGCTCCGTGGGAATGTACTTTTTGCAGGTGGCGCTGTGCTCCCGCCCGCGAACTGTAAAATACCGCTCCTTCAATCACTCTGACGGCCTGACCTGCGTGGTTGATCCGAAGATGGACCCAGAAATCGAAGAGATGGTGAGGATCGCGGAGTCCTGCGCTCTCTGCAGATGCGGCTGCTGCAAGGACGAGTGTCCGATGTATGCCGAGCTCCTCGAGGAGACGATCTCCCCGAAGGGCAGGAACCAGGTTATACGCGCGGTCGTGAAGGGCGTAGTGGAGCCTGACGGGCGGGTCGCCAGGATCGCCTACTCGTGCCTCCTGTGTCGGCGGGACGAGATGTCCTGCGCAGCGGCCCTGAAGAACGCCGACGCCACCGAGGCGTTCAGGAGATACCTCGCGGACAGCGGAGTGCCGCCGTTGCCGGAGCACGCGCTTCTTCTCAAGAGCATCGAGAACTACGGGAACCCATGGCAGGAGTCCAGGGCGGCCAGGAAGAGATGGGCCAAGGGGCCCTCGGACCGGAGGATCGTCAGGGGCAAGACCGAGACCCTGTTCTATGTGGGATGCACGTTCGCGCTCGACCGCACGCTCCAGGAGACCCCGAGGGCGCTATCGAGGCTGATGGAGCGCGCCGGTGTGGACTTCGGATGCCTTCTCGAGGAGGAGCTGTGCTGCGGCTCCACGGTGAAACGAATAGGCCAATCCAGGCTCTATGACAAGCTGCGCGCAGAGAACGAGAAGGCTCTTTTGGGGACGGGAGCGAAGAGACTCGTGACCGCCTGTGCCGGCTGCTTCAAGACGCTGACGCAGGACTATCCTGGCATCAGCAAGAAGATCAAGGTGCAGCACTCGACCGAGCTGCTCGCAGACCTGGTCTCCGAGGGCAAGCTCAAGTTCGGCCGGACATCGCTCAAGGTCACCTATCATGACCCGTGTCACCTGGGCAGGCACACTGGCGTCTATGACCCACCGAGGGCCATCCTCAGATCCATCCCAGGCCTGAAGCTGATCGAGATGAAGAATTCCAGGGAGCTGTCGCGGTGCTGCGGGGGAGGCGCCGGCGTCAAGACTGCATATCCCGAGGTGGCCGCGAAGGCGGCTCTCGCCCGCCTGCGTGAGGCCGAGAAGACGGGGGCAGATATCGTCGTGACCTCGTGCCCGTTCTGCGTCCAGACGCTGAAGGCGGCCGCCGTCCAGTCGGGCTCTCGCATGGACATCGTCGAGCTCTCGGTCTTCCTCGACGGCCTCCCGGGCCCCGACGGCAAGGTGGTGAAATGATGGACGAGAAGGCGCGGGAGGAGGTGCGGGCGGCGCTGGTCGAGGCGATCGGAGAGGGGAAGGTGATGTGGCGTCCAGCCGACCTCGCTCCCTACACGAAGGACACTTACCGGATCAGGTTCGAGGACGACTTCAAGTTCTTCCCTGACTTCGTCGTCCTGCCCGAGACCACGGCCGATGTCCAGGGCATTGTCAGGATAGCCTCTGCGCGCAAGATCCCCCTGATACCCAAGGGCGGGGGCTCCTCGAGGACCGGGATGCTCGTCCCGATACACGGGGGCATCGTGGTGGACACGATCAAGATGACGAAGGTGTTGGAGGTCAGCATCCCCAATCTGTACGTGACATGCCAGCCAGGGATCACTCTGAAGGAACTGGATGAGAAGCTGAAGGAGCGCGGCGTCTCCCTGAACCAGGAGCAGGGCTCGCTCAAGATCGCCACCGTCGGAGGGTCGATCTCGACCTCGGGCTTCAGCAGGAAACACCAGAAGTACGGCGCGATCTCGGACAGGGTCATGTCGCTCGAGGTCGTGCTGGCCGACGGGCGAGTGCTGAGGACAGGGCCCAAGGTGCTTTACACGTCGACCGGATACCGCCTGAGCCAGCTGTTCATCGGCGCGGAGGGCACGCTCGGCATAATCACGGAGGCGACCCTCAGGGTCGAGCCGATCCCGGAGGCCAAGGACGCGGTGCTCGCGTTCTACGAGGACTTCTGGGCCGCGAACGAGGCCGCGCAGAAGACCATGGGCTCGGGCGTCACATTCACGGGCGGCGAGGCGTTCGGGGTGGAGAGCGCCGAGGAGTACGGCGGCCCGCGCGAGAAGAAGGCCATTTTCTATCTCGGGCTCGAGGGGACGAGGGGAGAGGTAGAGGCCGAGCTGGCCTTCGTGACCGAGCTCGTGAAGGCCACGGGAGGGGTGCTGGCTCCGAACGATGCCGCCAGGAAGTTCATGGAGAGGTACACGATCCAGTGGTGCGGCGCGCGCGTCGCCACGGGCTTCGAGGACCCGCTCACGACATACGTCCCGATGGAACGGATCGCCGAGTTCTACGACAAGCTCTACAACGAGATAATGCCGAAGTACGACACGGGTCCGCTGCCAGGCGAGAAGTACTCGCTGGACTTCGGCAGGTACCGGATGGCTGCGGGCAGGTACTTCATCCCCAAGGGGGAACAGGGCTGGGAGAAGTACCAGATGATGCTGCGGGAGATCGCCCAGCTCGCGACCGGCCTCGGCGGCTCGATATCCAGCTGCCACGGCGTCGGGATCGAGCACAGGGACAACCTCGAGCTCGAGTACTCGGAGGTCGCTCTTGATGCGATGCGCTCGATCAAGGAAGCCTTCGACCCGGACAACATAATGAACCCGGGGAAGAAGCTCCCGGAGAAGAAGCGAGCGTGACGGTCCTCCGCGCGAAGAGGTTTATATCCACGTCCGCCATGCGTCCGGCCAGAGGGGCGAAGATCCCTTGGAAGTCGAATGGAAGCGCGCGATCCAATGGTTCCTCGTGAACAGCCTTGCCGACATGAGCCAGGATGAGATCGACTCATGGCTCCGGGAGGAGATCTCCATCGCCTCGACCATCGAGGAGCCGCTCAAGGCCCTGTCGCAGCACAGGGACTCCATCCTCAGGGACATGTATCAGATGTCTCCGCCCGAGGTTCTGGACAGGTTCATCCAGGACCACCCGGAGGCCGTCTTCCCCGACAAGGACAGGGCAATCGTCAGGATCGGGCAGGAGCTCGAGTCCATAAAGGCATTCCTCGTGACCCTGTGAGCCGGCGATCGATGCTCCGCCGGGCTCGCGGGAACTGGGTCGGGATATCGAATTTCGGCGTGCGATGTCCGAAATCCCACAGCGGTATCTTCGATAGCGTTAATATCGGGTACTTTTATCGCAGAAATGAGACTGATGACTGCCAACCCCAGCGGGCCGGCCCAGAAGCGCGAGGAGTACTCCAATGGCCAATTCCTGCTCCGCGACTGGGAGTCTCGGTACGCGGACAAGATACGCACGGCGGAGCGCGCGGTCGCCACGATCCGGAGGGGCGACAAGGTGTTCATTGGCTCCGGCGCGGCCGAGCCTCAGATTTTGGTCAAGTCCCTGATCGAGTCCGCGGGAAGGCTCGCGGACACGAGGATCATGCACATCATGACCCTTGGGGTTGCGCCGTACACCGAGGAGAAGTTCACCGACCAGTTCAGGCACAATGCGTTCTTCATAGGCGCCAACACCAGGCAAGCGGTCGCCGAGGGGCGGGCGGACTACACCCCGGTCTTCCTCTCTGAGATCCCGGCGCTCTTCAGGTCGGGCCAGGCGCCGGTCGACGTCGCGCTCATACAGGTGTCCGTTCCGGACAAGCACGGGTTCTGCAGCTACGGCGTCTCGACCGACGTCGTCAAGTCCGCGGCCGAGTCCGCGACGAGGGTGATAGCCGAGGTGAACCCCCAGATGCCTCGCGCGCTCGGAGACTGCTTCATCAACATTGAGGACATAGACCTCGCAGTCCCCGTGGACGTCCCGCTGCTCTATTCGGTCCGGGAACGCGCCGACGAGGTCGCGCAGCGGATCGGGAAGAACATCGCCAGCCTCATCCCGGACGGGTCCACGATGCAGATGGGGATAGGGACCATACCAGACTCGGTCCTCCACTACCTCGGGGACAAGAAGGACCTCGGCGTCCACACCGAGATGTTCTCAGACGGGTTCATGGAGCTCGCCCAGAAGGGCATAATCAACAACTCGAAGAAGTCGATTCACGAGGGAAAAACGATCGCATCCTTCTGCATGGGCAGCCGCCAGCTCTACGACTATGTCGATAACAACCCTGGGATCGAGTTCCACCCGACGGAGTACACCAATGACCCGTTCATAATCGCCCAGAACGACCGCATGATGGCCATCAACTCCGCGATCGAGGTCGACCTGTCAGGCCAGGTGTGCGCGGATTCTCTGGGAACGATGTTCTATTCGGGTATAGGCGGCCAGGTCGATTTCGTGAGGGGGTCCGCGCGGTCCAAGGGCGGCAAACCGATAATAGCGATGCCGTCGACCGCGAAGGACGAGACGATATCGAGGATCTCGGTCCATCTCAAGGAAGGCGCCGGAGTCGTGACGACCAGAGGCGATGTCCACTATATCGTCACTGAGTGGGGCGTCGCGTACCTCCACGGGAAGAACATACGCGAGAGGGCGATGGCATTGATCAACGTCGCCCATCCCAAGTTCAGGAACGGGCTCCTCGAGGAGGCCAAGCGGCTGAACTACATCTACAAGGACCAGATGCTCGCCCCGGAGGACGTCAGGTACCCGGAGGAACTCGAGACCATCATGACATCGAAGGACGGCTCCGAGCTCTTGGTGAGGCCTGTGAAGCCGGTCGACGAGGAGATGCTCAGCGACATGTTCTACGACCTGAGCGACCAGACCATCATAAACAGGTTCTTCAGCATGCTGAAGTCCATGCCCCACAGGAAGCTCCAGCAGTTCTGCTGCATAGACTACTCGAGCGAGATGTCCCTCGTCGCCATCGCTGGCGCGTCACCTAAGCAGAAGATTGTCGGCCTTGGGAGCTACCACCTGAACCCCGCGACCCAGAGGGCCGAGATCGCGTTCCTCGTCGCTGACGCGTGGCAGGGGAAAGGCATCGGAACGTTCCTGATGAAGATGCTGGTCAAGATAGCGAAGTCGAAGAACATCAAAGGCCTCACGGCGGAGGTGCTCAGGGACAACGTCGCGATGATCGCGCTTATGCACAAGAGCGGCGTGCCCGCGAAGTCCACCTCCGCGGGAGGATCGTACATCTTCACGATGGATTTCTAAAACCGTTATCTACCCCGTGACGGATTACGCAGTGGGAGTCACCTGAGTTGATGCTCGGAGGCCATGTATCCATTCTAGGCGGGGTCTCACTGGCGCCAGAAAGGGCCAGGGCTGTCACCTGCGACTGCATGCAGATATTCTCCAAGAACCAGATGCAGTGGAAGTCGAAGCCGGTCGACCTCGACGAGGCCGGCCTGTTCTCGGCAAACTCTGAAGAATTCGCAATCCGTGAGACCGTGATCCACGATTCTTACCTGATAAACCTGGCGAGCCCGGACAAGGCGCTCCTGAAGCAGTCCAGGGAGGCATTCCTGGACGAGATGGTGAGGGCGAAGCACCTCGGGGTGAGGAACCTGATATTCCACCCCGGGGCCCACATGGGCGCGGGGGAGCAGGCCGGGCTGAAGAGGATCTCGGAGTCGATGAACTGGGCTCGCTCGGAATTCGGCTCGGGGGACGTGTGCATGGTCCTCGAGATAACCGCTGGGCAGGGGAGCGTGCTCGGTTACTCGTTCGACCAGCTCGCGAGGATCATCAGCATGCTCGACGACCAGAAGAACGCGGGCGTATGCTTCGACACGTGCCACGCGTACGCTTCGGGGTATGACATCAAGACCAAGGACGGCTACGAGAACACGTTCGACATGTTCGACGAGCTGATAGGCCTCGAGTACCTGAAGGCCTTCCATGTCAACGATTCCAAGTCGGATATGGGATCCCACATCGACAGGCACGAGCAGATCGGAAAGGGGAGGATCGGCCTCGAAGGCTTCAGGGATCTGATGAACGACAAGAGGTTCTCGAAGCTCCCGATGGTGCTCGAGACGCCCCTGGGCGAGAAGGGCTACAAGAAGGAGCTCAAGGCCCTCCGCGGGCTCATAAGGAAATAGAGATGCCGGTCTGCTCGACCAGCTCGACGTCCCCCGGCGGGAGGATGCTCTGGATCTCCTCGATCGGGACCTTGAAGTGGTCGGAGAGCCTCCGCGCCAGGTCGTTCTTGTCCTTCTCCCCGGGGACGATCATCACGAAGCCCGCGCACCTGGAGCGCACCGCCCCCTCGGGCCCGCACATGATCTTCCTGCTCCCCTCGAACTCGATCTCGCCGATGCCGAGCTTGATCTGAAGCTTGTCGGAGTAGTTCCGCTTCCCCCGGATGACGAACGCGCCTTTCGCTATGTACTCCCCGCTCTGAGGGGTCTTGCTGACCTGCTCCGGCAGGACCCAGTACCCGGCCGCGGAGCCGATCTTGGCGTTCCAGGCCCTTGAAGTCGCGACAGCGAACTCGCAGGCCTCGTGGAGCGTCTTCTCGGTCAAGCCCTCCTTCATCTTTACGACGACGCTCGGTGCGCCGTGTATGTCCGCATGAGCGTACCGGTCGCCAGCCTGGAGATGCTTCTTCACGAGGATGTCGTTCGACTTCGCGTCCTTGCCCCCGAGGACGATGGCGCCCTCGCTCGAGATGAACCAGCGGAAGCGCTCGAACCAGAACCTCTTCGTGGGCTTGTGCTCCGCGCTCGTCCTTTCCGCGAGCTTCTTCTCTCCTCTGAGCTGGTCGTCGATCTCCCCCCTCGCGACCTCGAGCGCCTTCAGGAGCCCGTCGAGCTTCTTCCGGGCGTGCTTCGACTCCTCGTAGTACGTCTGGGCGTTGGACTCGACGCTGCCCTTGACGTCCAGCTCGAGGGTGTTCGTGCTCAGCCTGATCTTGAGCCTGCTCTCCTTGGGGTCGAACGAGATGAACCCTGGGACCTCATTGATCCCCATTGATGATTCGAGGCGTGTTCTCGCCGCGACCAGGATGCCCGCGACCTGCTCGTAGTTGGCGAAGATGAAGTCCCCCATCACCTGCATCTCCCTGGCCTCGTCCTGGAGCCGGATGACAGCGGCCTCCTGCTGGGCCAGCTTGCGCTTCAGGCGGCCGAGCTCCTGGCCCTGCTCCTTCTTCTCGGGCCTCGAAGGCTTCGGGACCCTCGAGACATAGCTCTCGACGGCCTCCGAGAAGGTCGAGTAGGACTCCGTCTCCATCCCATCGTATATGCGCATCTTCACGGGGACCACATCCTCAGGCGAGCCTCCCTTCGAGATGAGGTACCCCTTGCCCTCGGTCAGGATCTCGTTCCTCAGCCCCCTTATGACCTCTAGCAGCCTCCCAGAAATCGCAGGATCGCACTCGCTGGCCTTCAGGGCCTTCGGGAGCCCTGCCCTTGCGCAGATCTCCTCGGCGTACCTTCCGCCCGTGTTAAGCTTCGTGGCTATGGTCCTGACCAGGTCCGTGTCCGACGAGCGCAGGATCTCGAGGAGCTCCTCAGGGGACAACCTCTGGGGGTCCGGGACCGGCGGCGGGTACTCGAACGGCCTTCTCGCACGGACGTCCCTGTGCTTCCAAGTATGGCTCGTCAGCGGCTGGACGATGGTGCCGTCCTTGACGAGGACGATGTTCCCCTCTCCGAAGAGCTCCAGGACGAGCTCGAACCTCTCCTCCTTCTCGAGCCCCAGTACGGCTATCCTCTCGAAGCCTGGCTGGCGGATGTCAGCGATGCGCGCGTTCGCGATCCTCTTCCTCAGCATCATGGCGAAATCCGAGGGCTGCTGAGGCGTCTCGGGCGCCTTCGAGGTGGCGTACAGCCACTTGCCCACCGTGAACACGAGATAGGTCTTCTCCTCCCTCTGCGGCCTTACGGCTAGGACGAGCTTGTCCAGGCTGGGGTGGTAGACTTTGTCTATGTGGCCTCCGATAAGGCCGCGAAGGTCTTTCACCGCCGCGGTGACGTCGAAGCTGCTGAGCGAGTCCTTCATTGCGCGTGGCAATCCCTTGAAGCGCTAATAAATGATGCGCACACCCCTGGTGCTAGTGTCCTGGCGGGCCCTGCCGATAACCTTTTAATAGGCAGGCCAAGATGCCTTGCGGCCGACAGCCGACACGCCACTGTGGCTTAGAGGTATAGCGACGCCTTGGTAAGGCGTAGGTCGAGGGTTCGATTCCCTCCAGTGGCTCTCTTATTCCTGCGCTCGGGCTCTCGCTGCCCGTGGTCGGATGCTGGGGGAACAAGGCTTCCGGAGGAGGGGCTCAGCTCTCCTCGTCCTTGAGTTCCTTCTCGAGCTCCTCGAACTCGCGCTCGACCTCAGACGGCATCTCGTCGACCTGCTCCAGCGACTCTCCAGCGCCTCCGCCGCCTCCGATCTTGCTGTTCATCATGTACCACACAAGGCCCACGAGGATGATCGCGATGGCGAACAGTATGAGGGTGAGATACATCAGCATGGTCGCGAACTCGTTCGCGTCTTGAGCCTTCGAATCGACCGAGTTGATGTCGTTCTGCGTCGACTGGTTCATGTTGTTCATCTGGTCCTGCAGGTCGGTCAGGTCATTGTGCACCGACGCGTTTAGCCCGTCTATCTGGCTCTGCAGGGCTCCCTGGAGCGCGTTCACGTTCGCCGTCATGGCGTCGATCTGCGTCTGGAAGGACACGATCTGCGTAGCAAGGGTGACCTGGAGCGAGGACACGTTGCCCTGAAGCGTGGTGATCGTGGTCTGGAGCGCCGTCGCGTTCTCCGCGATCGCCGAGTCGAGTGCAGACACATTCGCCTGCAGGTCGGCCAGCGTCGCATTGTCGGCCGCTTGGAGGGCGGAGACGTTCTCCGCGAGCATCGTCTCTAGCGCCGTGACGTTCGCCCCAGCCGTGCTTATCTGGCTCTGCAGGATGCTCACATTCTCCGCCAGGGCGGCCTGCAGGCCGGAGATGTTGGCCGTCATGGCGTCGATCTGTCCCTGGAGCGCTGCTACCTGGTTCTGAAGGTCCGTCACGTTCTCCGATAGCGCGGCGTGGAGCACGAGTATCTGGTTCGTCATGTTGTAGATGTCCGTCTGAAGCCCGACTATCTGTCCCTGGAGTGCGCTGACATTCTCTGCCTGCGAGAGCGTGAGATTGTTGATCAAGCCCATCAGCTCGGATTGGACGGCTGCCAGCTCCTCGGGCGTGACGTAGTTGGGCGGGAGGTATGTGACGTTCACCGTCTGCGAGACGGAATTGCCCGCCTCGTCCGTCGCCGCCACGATTACTAAGTTCGGGCCCTGGACGAGCGGTGCGATCGCCGCCCAATCAGCCGAGCCGTTGCTTGCGAGCACGCCGTTAACGAGCACGGTCGCGCCGGCCTCCGTCGTCCCGGAGACCATGACGTTGGGCTGGCTGACATTCGTGCCGTCGGCCGGGAATGAGATCGTCAGGGCCGGCGGCGTCGTGTCGAGCACGACCTGAACGATCTGGTCGTTCTGGTTGCCGACAGCGTCGGTCGCGTTGACGTAGATTACATTGAGCCCCTCCGACAGCGCGATGCTCACATCGAAGGACCCGTCCGGGTTCGGCGCGTACGCGAGGTCGTCTATCCGCACGGTCGCGCCCGGCTCCGTCAGCCCGGCTATGTCCATGCTGGGGTTCCTAGTGATGCCAGGGGTCTTGAGGAGCACGAGCTGGCAGTACGTGTCGGAGATGATGATCTTCAGAACCGATGCGGTGACTCCGCTGGCGTTCGTGGTCGTCACCGTGGCCACGTTCAGGCCTGATGTGAGGTTCACCGGGAACGCCTCGTAGTATCCCGTGTCGTTCCCAGTCGTCGTGACATTGCCTGCCGAGGTCTGCACCACGACCTGCGCGAACGGGTCCGTGTATCCGGCTATCATCATGTCGGTCCGGGCGACGGTCGTGCCGTCCAGGACCGTCAGACCGCTGGGCGGGTCTACCCAGGTTGCGGTGAAGTTCTCGATGATCGCGCTGACGGTTAGGACATGATTGGCGGTGTCAGTCTCGGTCCGCTCGGCCGGCACTTGATGCACGAGGGCCGCGACCGATGCGCCCATCATCACTGTCATCAGCAGAGCACTCATGCTCACTCGTAGATGCTTGTTCATCGTATTGCAGCCCCCGAGATATGTCATGCCTTCCAAGTGAAGCAGACGCGGGCGTTCTAATCAGGCTAGTCCCTATTTAAGAATATCGCGGGCGGCATTGGGAGCGGTTCGGATATTTGGTCATCTGGAATATATCTTGATGAGACTAAAAATCTCGTGCGATTTTCGTACGCCGCATCGTCCCTCGCAGCGGAGGACAGCTCGTCCTGCTGAAGCCTCTGAAGATTAAAGTAGAGATTCGCCATTGCCGAGTGGGCGGCGTTCTGCTCCACCCGGGATGAGAGACCATGCCTGCGTCGCTGAACAGGTTGAGGGAGGATGTCGAGGAGATCGTCAGAGGCGCGCCTGGTCGTCTGGGCGTGTCCATCAGGCTCGTCGGCCACGGCCAGGTCGTCGGTGTCGAGCCAGACACGAAGTTCCCCCTCGCGAGCGTCTACAAGGTCCCGCTGCTCGCGACCCTGTTCCACCAGGTCCAGTCAGGCAAGACATCGCTCGACAAGCGAATCGTCCTGAGGGAGATCGACAAATCCCTGGGAAGCAGCGACCTCCAGTACTTCAGGCCCGGGGCGAACCTCACCGTCCATGACATCTGCTACCTCATGATAGTCCACAGCGACAACACCGCCACGGACCTCGTCCACAGGCTCATCGGGCTGGAGGCCCCGAACGAGTACATGCATGAGCTCGGCCTCACCTCCGTCGACATCACATGCCCGAACAGGGAGTACTTCCTCATATTCCTCGGCTGGTCCTCGAGGTTCAAGGGCATGTCGCTGGGCGAGATAGCCAGGGCGTGGAAGAAGCTGCCCAGAGATGAGATCCCGGGAATCTACGAAGAGGTGAGGCGGGAGACCCGTTCGAGGACCTCTGAGGAGGCCAGGAAGTTCGCGACGAAGCTCTGGGGCATCGCTGACGAGAAGGAGACCAAGGAGATGCGCGACGCGAGCGCCGCGATGGAGAACTTCGCGTCGCCACGAGACATCGCTCTGCTGCACGAGCTCATAGTCACGAGGAAGATCGCATCGGCGACCCTCACCGACCAGATGATCGAGTACATGCTCCTGTGCGACGCCCGAGAGAGTATCCCCGCGAAGATACCCCCGAACGTCCTGGTCGCGAACAAGACTGGGGGCGTCCCGGGGACGGTCAACGACTCAGCTACAATATTCGCCTCGCCGAAGAACACGGTGACATGCGCGTGCCTGAGCTCGGGCGTGAAGTACTCTGACCGGAAAGAGATGCGGGCGGCCATCGCCGAGATCGGCTTCAGGGCGTACCAGACCTTCAAGAAATGACCACCCCCCTCGACTTATACGTATTATGTACGTGCGCGCGCTCAAGACGCGCGCGCGGGTGGCTAGCGGTCGTGACCATATCCTGTTAAATAGCATGAGCGCGCAATAGTACGTACAGGGATGCACCATGCCGCAGATTCTCATTCAGAGTGCCCTTAGCGGAGCGACCAATCGGTCGCCCTCGAACGTTCCGCCTCAGGACCAGCCGAAGTCCGAGGAGGACCTAGAGATAGAGAAGATCGCGGACCAACTAAACGTCTGCATAAAGCTCGTTGGCTGCGGAGGGGCCGGGTCCAATACCGTCAATCGGTGCATAGACGACGGCCTCGGCGGAATCCAGATGATGGCGATCAACACCGACGCGAAGCACCTGCTCACCGTCAAGTCCCCGAAGAAGATCCTCATCGGGAAGACCACGACGAGGGGGCTCGGTGCGGGCGCGAGGCCGGAGATAGGCGAGAAGGCGGCCATGGAGAACGAGCCTGAGATCAAGGAATGGCTGAAGGATTCGCAGATAGTCTTCGTCACTGCGGGCATGGGCGGCGGCACTGGCACAAGCAGCTCGTTCGTCGTCGCGCGTCTCGCCAAAGAGATGCGCGCGCTGACGGTCGGAGTCGTGACGCTCCCGTTCAAGTCTGAGGGCGAGCTCAGGATGGAGAACGCGATGGACGGCCTTTCCCGGCTGTCGAAGGTGTGCGACACGACCATCGTGATCCCGAACGATACGCTGATCGAGCTGGTCCCGAACCTCCCGGTTATGGCGGCGTTCAAGGTCGCGGACGAGCTTCTACTCCAGACCATCAAGGGCCTGACCGAGATGCTCACGCACGCCGGGCTCGTCAATGTGGATTACGCTGACCTGAGGACGATACTCGACGAGGGCGGCGTCTCGCTGATAGGCGTCGGCGAGGCCGCCGGAAAGCCCATCGAGAGGGTCCAGGACGCGGTAGAAGAGGCCTTGAACTCGCCTCTCCTCGGCAAGATCGACCTCAAGGACGCCAGAGGGGCGCTCGTGAGGGTCGTCGGCGGGCCGGACATGAACATCGAGGAGGCTGCCAAGGCCGCCGAGATCATCACCGGAAGGATCAAGCCAGAGGCGAGGCTGATCTGGGGCTGCTCTGTCGAGCCCGACATGGCTGGCAGGATCAAGCTGCTGTTGATCATCACGGGCGCGCGCTCGCAGTACGTGCTTCTCAAGGACGGCACCGAGCCTGTGATCTCACGCACGGGCGAGGACTACAGGGGCAATGTCAACATCCCCCAGACGATAGCGACGGACGACGACCTGAAGATGTTCGTTCGCTAGCGGAGGTTCAGCAGGAGGTTCGCCACCGCTGCCATCGTCAGCGCGAGCGATATCGACGCCGCGGTGACGGCGACAGTGCTCTTCGCTCCGAATTCCTTGACCATCACTGCGAAGGTGGCGAGGCAGGGCATGAACACGGCCATGAGGAGCGCGAAGACGAACATCTGGTGGGTCGTGAGCACCGCCGCGAGGTTGCCGGTGTTCGCCAGGACCATCAGCATCTGGAGCGCCATCTCCTTCCTGAGTATACCGAACACGAGCGCGACGATCGTGAACCCCGGCAGGCCGAGCGCGACCTCCATGAACGGCCCTGCAGGCCCGATTATCCTCTGCAGGAGGTTCAGGGTCATCAGGCTCTCTATCACGATGCTGCCAATCAGCAGGAGCGGGAACGCGATTGTCAGAAACTCCTTCAGCCTCAGATAGGTCTTCAGCACCGTCTGCTTAGGGGAAGGCCATCTCATGTCAGGTATCTCGACCATGAGGCCCGTGGGCTCGAACTTGATGATCCTGTGGAGCGCAAAGCCTAGCACGAGGAGCGTGCCCATCAGTATCATGTAGATCAGGAGCGCCCACCAGGCGCCTGCGAATTTTCCCACTGAGCCCACTATGATTGCGGTTTGGGCCGAGCACGGGACCGCGATGGTTATCAGCGTCGCCAGTATGAGCCGTTCCCTGCGCGAGCCCATCGCCCTGGTCGCCAGGATCGCGGGCACGTTGCACCCGAACCCGACGACCATCGGGATGATCGCACGCCCGTGCAGGCCCAGGCGGTGCATGAGTCCGTCCAGTAAGGACACCACCCGGACGAGGTAGCCGGTGTCCTCGAGGATGGACAGCATGACGTAGAACACCGCGATGTACGGGATCACGAGCTGGAGCATCGCCTGGATGCTGATCGAGACGCCCTCGACAGCCCCTTTCGCGAGGCTGTTGTGCAGGCTGTCCTCCAGATCCTGGAAGAATATCTTCCCAGAATCATTGTACGCGTTGGCGAGGAGGCCTTCGACGAATCCTCCGAAGAACACCAGGGTGATGAAGATGAGCGCCAGCACGGCGATGAGTATCGGTATCCCGGTGACGGGGTTGAGCGTGATGTCCTCTACCTTGCTGGGCCTGTTCCTGGCCTTCTCGTGGCCCGTGACGACCTCCTTTGCGATTCGGCCCGCCTCTCCGAACCTGTCCCTCTGGACATGGACCACGATGTCCTCGCCGTGGCCCTCCCTGAACTCCTCCCGGAGCCTCTCGGCCAGCTCGACGGCCTCTTGCGGAGCCTTCCCGACCACGTTCCTGTCGCCCATCAGGAGCCTGAGCGCGACCGCCCTGAGGGGAAGCCACCAGTCGCTGTCCTTTAGGGCCGCCTCGAGCTGCGCTATCATGTCCTCGATGTGCGAGTCGTAACGGACCTTGAACTTGCTCGGGCGCCTCAGCTGGACCGAGGTGTACAGGAGCGAGTCTATGCCCTCGCCCTTCGTGGCGACCGTGGGGATGACCGGCATCATCAGTATGCGCTCCATCCGCTCGATGTCGATCGCCTGCTTGTTCTTCCTCAGGACATCGTACATGTTGAGCGCGACGACGACGTTGTACCCGGACTCTATGACCTCGAATAGGAAGACCAGGTTCCTCTCCAGCCTGGTCGCGTCCAGGACCGCGATGACCGTCTCGGGCCTGCGCTCGAAGAGCATCCTCGTGGCGACGCGCTCGTCGTCCGTGTTCCCCGCGAGCGAGTAGGTGCCGGGCAGGTCGACCACGGTGATTGTCATGTTCATGAACTTGGCCTTGCCCTCGGTGTACTCGACCGTGGACCCCGGGTAGTTCGCGCTGATGACGCCGACCCCGGTCAGCCTGCTGAAAACAATGCTCTTCCCGACATTCGGGTTGCCGGCAAGAGCGATCTCCATGGAGTCACCTCAGTATGTCTTGCTCATGTGCAGGATCTTCCCGCGCTCCCTGGCGATGGCCACCTTCGTGCCCTTGAGGTTCACGATGATTGGCCCCCCCATCGGCACCCTCTTCTCCACCGTCACTTCGGAGCCGGGCACGAACCCCATCGCCAACATCTCGTTGAGCTCGTTCCTGTCATCGCACGCGAGGTGGGAGACCACCGCAGAGTCCCCCTCCGCGACGTCGCACAGGGATACGTCGGTGCCCCTGCATCTCTCGCAGCTGATCCTGAGATCGCACTTGGGTATCCTCTTTCCGTGGGGACATTCCTCCGGGCGGTCGAGGATCTTGCACAGGTTGTGCTCTGCCTCGTCGGTGAGCGCGTGCTCCATCCTGCAGGCCTGCTCGTGCCCGGACCTTCCTCTCACACCGACCATGTCGCTCAGGAACCTCTCGAGCAGCCTGTGCTTTCGGGCGATCTTCGTCGCGATGTGCCTGCCCTTTCCCGTGAGGGTCGCACCACGGTAGGCCGTGTGCTTGATATACCGCTGCTCGGCCAGCTTGTGCAGCATCTCGGTGACGCTGGCGGGAGCGATGCCCATGGCGGACGCTATGTCGGTGGTCTTCGCGACGCCCCCGTCCTCCGTGAGCTTGTATATGATCTTGAGGTATTGCTCGGTTATCTCCGGTTCCATCGCTCACAAGTTAGGCGCGCCTAAATTATATAGGTTGCCATCCGCAAATCGATATGGTAGGTGGGGGCCGCGTCACTTCGCTGCCTGTCTCTCCGATGGTCTCAGCGGGCAGAGCGGGTCCTCCGAGAACAGGTCCCCAGAATGGGCGTACGCCCTAGCCCTGCACCCCCCGCATATGTCCCTCTGGCCGCAGTCGTGGCATATGCCCTTCAGGTTCTCCCGGTCCCTCAGCTTCGTGAATAGCTCCGAGCGGCTCCATATCTCGACCGGGGTGGTGTCTCTGAGGTTCCCGCCGCTCATCGGGACGAAGGCGCACGGCCAGACATCCCCGTTCGGCTTGATGTAGAACATCCCGTTGCCGCAGATGCATCCGCGGAGCAGGTCGCTCCTCGCTCCTCCCTTTCTAGACACGTCCAACAGGGCCCAGTACTCGGGAAGGCCCACGGGGGCTATCACAGGGTGCAGGTCCTTCTGCAGGCTCCCCGCGCGGAATATCTCGTCCCTGAACTCCTCGGCGGTGAGCTCGAACTGCGCGTTCTCGAGGCCCCTCCCTGAAGGTATGAACTGGTAGAGGAGTATGACATGCGCCCTCAGCTCGTCCGCGAACCTGACGATGTCCTCGAGTTCGTTGATGTTGACCTTGGACGCTGTGATGTTGATCTGGATGTACATGCCCTCAGCCGCGGCGTTCGCAATCCCCTCCTTCGCGAGTCTGAGCGCGCCCTGCTTCCTCCTGAAGGCGTCGTGGACCTCGTCCTTGACGGAGTCGATGCTGGCGGCGATGCCCAGCGTGCCGGCCTTCTTGAGCCTCTCCGCCGCGGTGGAGGTGATGAGAGTGGCGTTGGTGGCGATGATCGGATAGAACCCGCGCATCTTCGCGTGCGCGATGAGCTCGTAGATGTCCTCCCTCACGAGGGGCTCGCCGCCTGAGAATATGAGGCTCTTGAAGTCACTGACCTTCGCGAGCTCGTCGATGACCCTGGTCTTGCCCTCCTCCGTGGACAGTTCGCTCTTCCCGTCGGACTCGCCCCCGCGCGCGTGACAGTGCTCGCATGTGAGGTTGCACTGTGAGGTCACCTCCCACACGGGATGGACCGGGTACCCGAAGCAACCGACCCCCTGGCAGCCCGCCGCGATTCTGAAGAGCTTCGTCGACTGCGTGGTCCACCAGGGCAGCTTGGTCCAGCCGGTCAGCCGCCTTATGAGAAGCGCGCTCCTCACCTGCTTGACGAGCAGCGAGGGCGGGTCGTAGAACGGTCTGACCGTCCTGTCCCCCATCTCACAGCCCCTGCAGGTAGAACGCCAAGGCGAACATCAGGGCCGATGTGAGGTTCGCCAGGAGCGTCACTCCTGATAGCTTCAGCTGCGACTCGTAGACCGCGTATCCGCCTTTGAGAGTGATGGCCGCCGCGGCCAGACAGAGGACTAGCACGGGCAGGCCGGCGACGGCTATCAACCAAGACACCCCGACCAGCATCGATGCCAGCATCACGGGATACGTGAGCAGCATGGCTGCCAGATAGATGATCGAGCCTCTCTTCAGGCCGAACCTGACGATCAGGTTGCGTTTGTTCACCGCCTTATCGGCGTCATAGTCAGGGAACTCGTTCGCGACGATCACCCCGAATATCGTAAGGGCCGCCGGCAGGCCTATGAGGACCATCTTGAGGTCGAGCACGGTCGAGGCGAGGTAGTAGCCGCTGACCATCGCCAGGATCCCGTAGCAGCCGCCGATCATGATCTCCCCGATGCCCTGGTACGCCCACCGGAAGGGCGGGGTCGAGTAGAAGATGCCGCAGAACGCCCCGAAGAGCCCGAGCGGGAGCAGCAGCGGGTAGTCCTTGAAGTAGAGGGCGAGATACAGGACGGCAATCACGACCAGGAGCACTATGGACCCGTAGCCAGCTATCCTCGCGGTTCTCCTCGGCACGAGGCTGTCGGGCAAGGCCCTGCTGCCCCCAGAGAACTTCGTGAACATCTTGTTGATCACGTCGCCCTCGTAGTCGAAGTACTCGTTGAAGTAGTATGTCACGAGCATGATCAGGGCGATGCCGATCAGGGACATCGCGACCAGCCCGAGCGGAGGGTTGTAGCCTTCGATCAACGCGATCAGAATGCCGGTCACAAGTGCTGCCAGGCCTGGAGAAAGGAACGGAATCCTTGAGAGCACTAGGAATCCCTTGACCGGCTGACCCTTGCGCTTGTTCTCTAATGACGCTTCGCCCGCCATTCAGTCACTGTCCTGCGCCGGAGAGGGCATGCCGTACCCGTTTAAAACATTGCTTCTTCTCTCACGTTCGATGTTGGCTCATTGCCTCGGGTCCATTCTTGTCGTCCGCGCAAGGGTCTTGCGGACGCACCAGACCGGCCCAGCCGGATGTGGGATTCCCGCCATAACTATATCAACGGTCAAGGGCAATCCAGTTAGTTGGGGGGTAGTGGTTTGACGACAATACGGACACATGCTTCTTCAGACGAACCAAGGATTACACCATCGATGTGCATGGACTTCTCGCGGAGCGGATGCTAAATGGCAAACGAACTTGTGATACTGCTGGTGCTGATCGTCGCCTTCCTGATCCTGGTGCTGGTCATCCCAGGCTTGAAGCTTATCACGGACGCCGAGGTCGGCATCCTCACCAAGAGGATGTTCGGCCGGAAGATGCCTCAGGGCAGGGTCGTCGCCAGGAACGGCGAGATCGGCGTCCAGGCGGACATCCTCATGCCCGGCCTGTACTGGCGGATACCGATCATCTGGAAGATACAGAAGGATTCTGTCACTGAGATCCTTCCTGAGGAGGTCGGCATAGTCGAATCGATTGACGGAAGGCCCATCCCTAAGGGCCGGCTGCTCGGGGACGAAATCGAGTGCAACCACTTCCAGGACGCGAAGATGTTCCTCGACAACGGCGGCATGAAGGGCCCGCAGGTCGCGATTCTCAGGCCAGGGATCTACAGGATCAACCAGTACGCATTCAAGGTCTTCAAGGCGCCCATCACGACCGTTCCGGCGGAGAACATAGGGGTCGTGATCGCGAACGACGGCCTGCCACTGCCGTCGGGATACATAGTGGCTCCGAAGCCGCTTGAGACGCCGGCCCCGAAGTATCCCGGCGCGAAGAACTGCCAGTACTTCCAGGACGGCCAGGCCTTCCTGAACAGCGCGGGCCACAGGGGCCCGCAGCTAGACACCCTCCAGCCGGGCAGGTACTACATCAACCCGCTCCTGTTCAAGGTGGAGCTCTATGAGGTCGCGGAGGTGCCGCCAGGGTACGTCGCGGTCCTCAGGTCGAACGTCGGCATGGAGCTGGAGAAGGAGCAGGGCAAGCCCATCCCGACGGTCGGAGCCGTCGGTCCGGCCACGCCCGCGACGCCCGCAGGCCAGCTGGTAGCCATCAACCAGCCGGTGCATGAGGAGGCAGAGTCGCTGCTCATACTGGACAAGAACATGAGGGGCATCTGGAAGGAGCCAGTCGCTCCGGGCAAGTACAACATCAACCCGCTCGCTTTCACCCCCTACCTCGTCCCCACGAGCGCGGTCACGATCGACTGGGCCTCCGGGTTCGACCAGAGGGCCCAGCACACCACCCCCGACATTGTCGGGATGAGCGGGATGAAGTCGAGCAGCGAAGCCCACGAGGAGCTCGAGAGCGACAAGGCCACGGAGTTCTTCAAGTTCTCACAGCTGCGCGTTACCTCGATGGACGGGTTCCAGCTGGAGGTCGATGTGAGGATGATCATCCGCATAAGGCCCCAGAACGCGGCGTTCATCATAGCGAGGTTCGGGTCGGTCAAGAACCTGATCGAGCAGATCGTGCACCCGCTCATCGACTCGTCGTTCCGTAACAAGGCGGGCGAGGAGAAGGCGATAAACTTCATCATGAGCAGGACCGAGCTGCAGCGCTCCGCGCTGGAGAAGGCCCAGCAGCAGTTCGAGGTCTACCACGTGGAGGCGCAGAACCTGCTGATAGCGTACATCAAGGTCGACCAGGCGCTGCTGGACACGCAGACCAAGAGGGAGATCGCCCTCCAGCAGCAGGCTCAGTACCAGCAGGAGGCGCTCGCCCAGGAGAAGCGCATAGAGGTCCAGTCGAAGGCGGCCAACGCGGACAAGCAGCCGGAGGTGGTCGCCGCCATGCTGTCGATTATGATCGAAGACAACAAGGCCGAGGCGAAGAGAAGGTTTGCTGCGGGGGACAGAGACCAGATCAAGATAGTCGCCGACGGTGAGAAGTACAAGGTCCAGGCGCTCTCTGAGGCGGAGGCGTACAAGCTCAAGCAAGTGGGTGACGGTACCTCCTACCAGATTAAGACGATCGCCGACGGAAAGGCGTATGAGCAGCGCGAGGTCGGAAAGGGCATCGCGGACGCCTATGGCGCCCAGGCCTCGGTTATCGGGCCCACAGCGACAGCGGCGCTCAAGATGATCGACGAGGTCGGCGTCAACGGGGTGAAGATCACCCCGGACATACTGATCTCCGCTGCGGGCGGTGACTCGGGAGCCACGGGTCTTCTGTCGACCTGGCTAGCGCAGGCAGTGGCCCGAGGTCTGCTCGAAGGCAAGAAGGAAGCTCCTCAGGCACCGGAAACGACCCGCTTCAAGGATGATGCCAAGGCTGTCGAGAAGAAGAAGTGAAGACCTTTCATCCTCAGAGCTCTAGAGAAGGATAAGCACGAGGGCCATCACGACCACAATTACAGCCAGTGCCAGGAGGTAGGCCAGGGTCCTGCCTGCCTCTTCTCCCCCGTGGTTTCGCCTGTCTTGTCCGCAAGGAACGCCTGGGATTCGGCTTCTATCATCTTGGATTCCGCCTCTCGACCTGCATCGAAGACCCTCCACGGGCCATCCGGCGTCGACATCTCCGCACCAGGATTTCGGGATGGTTCAGATCAAACAAATATCCTCCTTCACGGGCAGGAACAAACGTCGCTCTGCCAGCTGATGAACCGCAAATTATGATAGCTTCGGAAAGTCATCTGGGTCTTCCTCACATGATAGACCGCAGGGTTGCCATCGCGAATATCTGTCCGACCAGGCCGCAGCGTGCTATCCGGAGCCCTTTGTTTGTCGACAGGACCTTCGAATATGTGCCTCCGTCAGATGGTCGCATTGCAGGTCTGCCAACATTCTCGTCCTTCAAGTGTCAATGTGGTCGACCGATTGAAGACTTCGTACCCCGCAGTTATCTCGACCAAGCCATGCACAATAACCCCGAGTTCGAGACGTTTACGTACGGGCACAGACCAGGACTGAGATCGGCGGCAGCGCACCTCCGTATGCTTGAGAAAGGAGACAGTGTTTTCTTTCGCACCAGGTTGGTGGACTGGGACGAGGATGATGCGTGGGGCAGGGGGAGTCTGTACCTAATCGGGAGATTCGTGCTGGACCGAGTGCTGCTGAAGGCTGATTTGGTTGCCAACCCGAAACTCACTGAAATCGTGAAGAAGAACATTCACGTGATGCGCTGGCAGCTCAGCCCGTACCTCGAACCCCGGAACTTCCGAATCCTGGTCGGCTCTGAGGAATCTGCGCGCTTTCGTCATGCTGTTCCGTTCGACGAGCGCGTCCTTGCTAGCGTGATGCAGGCGTCGGACAAGGGCGGCGCGGAGCATCTGGGATGTGTGACCGGCCACGATTTCGCCTTGAGCGGCGATCGAACATGCCCTGTGATCTGCGACAGCGCCAGCATCTCCAATCTGGAGAAGTATGTGCGTGGATGCACCTAATCATCGACTGTCCAGGTCTCGACCAGTTCGCCGCTCCCAAGAATGGTGAGCTTCAGCAGCCCGCAATCAAGCTATCGTCGTCCACGTCGATGTTCCTTATCGAGGCCCCTCCAGGCGTCACGAAATAGGGTCCAAGAGATTCCTTCCACTCTTTCGGTGACGCGAGACGCATCGTCCTGCTGATGAAGGTTATCTCCGCGTCCACAACCCCCTCCTGCGATCTTATGTAGTCGTTGACAAAGGCCTCTATGTGGTTTCTACTTCTTGCCAACACTGAAACCATTATCGACGCTCCGGGGGACTGGAACGTGTGCGTGATGTAGTTGATGATGATGTCCCGACCTGGCTTCAGCTCCCCGATGGTCTCGTATATCCGGCTCAGGTGGCTGGGGATTGCGTCGATGGTGATCGTGAACCTGGACAGGTCTCTATGGTGCTCCTGGGGGGTCTTGAAGAACATCATCTTTGCCAGGTTGATCACCCAGATTCCGCGGACATTCTCAATCGTCGCGATGTGATTCAAGAGGAAGTCCGCGAGGGCGTCGGGATTTGCCGCGTCGACTATGAGACTCGTATCTTCCTGCAGATGCCTGTGCGTCATGTAGATCAGCTTCACTTTGTCGGTCTGCCAGCTCGTGTGCTGTTCAGCGACATGGTCCCAGACCTTGTCGAAGATCTGCGTCGACACTCCTTTCTTCGGGTCATGCTTCGTCAACGGAACGTGAATTCTCACTAGACTGAACGTTTTGCCACCACACTTCGGGCTAACCCTATGGATTTAATAATTGAATAGGTTTCCGCATTTAAATATGGGAGGTAAGCCAGACCAATGTTGAAAGATGTGCAATGAATGGTGGGTGGGAGGGAGTGTCAAGAATCATAACGGCGAAAGTCGTTACGTGTATGGCCTTTGTCTAGGTGAACGGTCAAAGGCAATTGAACAATCATCGAAGGGGATGCGAATGAGTCTTGTGGCAGCGGCTCGTTTGATGTGTGGGGTGAAGGCAGATGCCTGAGGGGGATGTCGTGGGGGCCGCCCTCGTGATCGGCGGTGGCCCAGCTGGGATCCAAGCTGCTCTGGACCTTGCCAATTCCGGCTTCAGAGTTCATGTCGTCGAGGAAGGGCCAAGCATCGGTGGCACGATGGCCAAGCTCGACAAGACCTTCCCAACGAACGACTGCTCGATGTGCATTCTCTCGCCCAAGATGTCGGACTGCAACGGGAACCCGAACATCGATTTGATGGCGTACTCAGAAGTCAAATCCGTCGAAGGGAAGGCGGGAGACTTCAGGGTCAAGGTGCTGAGGAAGGCGAGGTTTGTCGATGAGTCGAAGTGCACTGGCTGCGGCGACTGCGTCCCCGTCTGCCCTGTCACCGTTCCGAGCGAATTCGATATGGGCCTGGCGAACCGGAAGGCGGTCTACATGCCATTCCCCCAGGCCGTCCCCGGCATCGTCACCATAGATAGGCGAGGGGTGGCCGCGTGTACTGACGCATGCCCTGGGGGCCTGAGTGCCCAGGGATACGTGGCTCTCATCGCCCAGGGGAAGTTCAAGGAGGCCTTGGCCCTCATTCGTGAAACGGTTCCGTTGCCCTCGGTATGCGGCCGCATCTGTCATCATCCGTGCGAGGAGGCGTGTCTTCGGAAGGAGATCGACGCCCCGGTGGCCATAGCGGCGCTGAAGAGTTGCGTGAGGGACTTGGCCGGGGGCGAAGGGATGGGTCCTCCAGCCCCGACCGAGAAGCGGAAGGAGAAGGTGGCGATAGTTGGCGCTGGACCGGCCGGTCTGACGGCCGCCTATCGCCTCGCATTGAAAGGGTTCGGGGTGAAGATCTTCGAGGCCACGGCGAAGCCTGGAGGGATGTTGTGGTGGGGCATCCCCGAGTACCGGTTGCCAAAGGCGGTTCTCAAGGCCGATGTGGACTTCGTGCTCAGAGCGGGAATAGACGTTCAATACAACACCATCGTCGGGAAGGATGTCACCCTGGACCGACTGCGAACAGAGTATGACGCGGTCTTTGTCGCGATCGGCGCTCACAGGAGCCTGAAGCTCGGCGTTGATGGAGAGGACCTCGAAGGGGTGATGCACAGCACGGATTTCCTCAGAAAGGTGGCGAGGGGCGAGAAGGTCGCTCTCGGGAAGAAGGTCGCGGTGGTCGGAGGCGGAAACGCCGCTATGGACGCGGCCAGGACAGCGATGAGACTGGGCTCCGAGGCGTTCATCCTCTACAGGCGGACGCTTGAGGAGATGCCAGCGATCAGGTCCGAGATAGATGCTGCCAAGGAGGAAGGGGTGGAGATGCGGTTCCTCGTCGCTCCAGCGCGCATACTCGGAAAGCGCGGGAAGGTCAAGGCCATCGAATGCGTCAAGATGGAGCTCGGTGAGCCTGACGAGTCGGGGAGGCGGAAGCCGGTCCCCATCAAGGGCTCCGAGTTCACCATCGAGGCCGACAACGTGATCCCTGCCATCAGCCAGGCCCCGGACCTTGAACACCTTTCTGCGATAGACCTTGCGGCGACCGAATGGGAGACGATCAAGGTCGACTCGGACAATCTCAGCACCAGCCTTCGGGGCGTGTTCGCAGGTGGGGACGCGGTCACCGGCCCGGCGTCGGCGATCGAGGCGATAGCCGCTGGGAACATGGCGGCGAAGTACATCGAGAGGTACCTCAGAGGCGACTCGATCGAGCCAGACCTCAAAGCTCCGGATAGGTACGTCGTGTCCCTGGAGGACGTCAAGGCGCGGATGAGAGGGCAGATACCGCTCAGGGAGCGAGTTCGCAGGGAGCGGATCCCGCTTCAGAAGAGAAGGACCACGTTCAAGGAGATCGAGCGGACATTCTTCAGGGAAGAGGCCGTGGAGGAGGCCTCGCGCTGCCTCGGTTGCGGCCCGTGCTCCATGTGCGGCCAGTGTGCGCCCGCCTGCAAGAGGGAGGCCATCAACTACGATTCAAGGGACCAGGAGGTCGAGCTGCACGTCGGATCCATCATCCTCGCCCCCGGGTACTCGGTGTTCGACACCTCAACCAAGGTCGAGTACGGTCACGGGATCTATCCGAACGTGCTCACGAACGTCGAGTTCGAGAGGATGCTCAGCGCCTCCGGCCCGACTCAGGGGCATATCGCGAGGCCCTCCGACCACACCGTTCCGAAGAGAATAGCGTTCATCCAGTGCGTAGGCTCGAGGGATGCTCAGACGGGGAACACCTACTGCTCCTCCTATTGCTGCATGGCCGCACTCAAGCAGGCGGTGATAGCCAAGGAGCATGTGCCAGGCCTCCGCTCGAAGATATTCTTCATGGATACGAGGGCGTTTGGCAAGGAGTTCGAGGAATACCTGTCGAGGGCCGAGAACGAGTACGGTGTCGAGATCGAGCGAAACAACAGGGTGCCCAATGTGACGGAGGACCCCACGACCCACAACCTCTCCCTGATACATCACGTCGGACCGGAAATCCTGGAAGACGAGTTCGAGATGGTCATCCTGTCAGCGGGCGCGAGGCCCCCCGTCTCGGCTGCCAAGGCCGCGAAGACCATGGGTCTCCAGCTGAACAAGTTCGGGTTCTGCGAGACGGACGAGCTCACACCCGTGGACACCTCCGTGCCCGGCGTATACGTGTGCGGCATGTTCTCAGGCCCGAAGGACATACCCGATTCGATCGCCCAGGCGAGCGGCGCTGCAGGGAAGGTCGCTGCGCTGCTGTCGAAGGAGAAGGGCAAGCTCGTGCGGACAAAGGAATACCCCCACGAGAAGGATGTGGCTCAGAAGACTCCCAGGATCGGAGTGTTCATCTGCCACTGCGGGATCAACATCGGGTCTGTTGTGGATGTTCCATCAGTGGTCGAGTACGCATCGAAGCTCCCGAATGTGGTCTACGCGGAGCACAATCTCTACACCTGCTCCAGCGACACTTTAAAGAAGATCAAGTCTGTCATCGAGCAGCACAATCTGAACAGGGTGGTTGTCGGGGCATGCACGCCGAGGACGCACGAGCCCCTGTTCCAGAACGCCTGTCGCGAGGCTGGCCTCAACAGGTACCTATTCGAGATGGCCAACATCAGGGACCAGTGCTCATGGGTGCACAGGGAGGAACCGGAGAGGGCAACGAAGAAGGCAAAGGACCTTCTCAGGATGGCGGTCATGCGGGTCTCGGGTCTCGAGCCGCTCTCACAGGCGAAGATACCGGTGACGCCAGTCGCGCTCGTGATCGGAGGAGGCCTCAGCGGCATGTCGGCAGCCCTGGAGATCGCGAACGCGGGCTACGAGGTCCACATGGTGGAGAGGGAGAAGGAGCTGGGAGGACATCTCAGGCGGATCTACCACACTCTCTCGGGCGTCGACCCGCAGGAGACCTTCAGGAAGCTCGAGCGAGATCTCGCGGGCCACAGGAACGTCAGGCTCCATCTGGGAGATGAGGCTCTGGAGGTCAAGGGATACGTGGGCAACTTCGAGACGACGCTAAGGAGTGGCGAGAAGATCAAGCACGGAGCCGTTGTGGTCGCCACCGGCGCGGTCGAGTACACCCCGACGGAGTACCTGTACGGCAAGAATCCGAGGGTCATCAAGCAGACCGACCTCGGACGCCTGCTGGAGCAGAAGCACTTCAGCGCGAAGAACGTGGTGATCATCCAGTGCGTCGGATCGAGGACCAAGGAGCACCCGAACTGCTCTAGGATATGCTGCTCGACCGCGATGGCCAATGCCATCAAGATGAAGAAGGAGCACCCAGACACGAACGTGTTCGTTCTCTACAGGGACATCAGGACCTACGGGTTCGCAGAAGAGCACTACAACGAGGCCGCGAACCTCGGGATGCTGTTCCTGAGGTACGACCCTTCGGCTCCGCCCAGAGTTGTCGAGGAGGGACGGGACCTCTTCGTCGAGGTGGAGGAGCAGTTCATCGAGAGCTTGGTGAGGGTGAGGGCGGACTATGTCGTTCTCAACGCTGCCATTCACCCGAACCCAGACAACAAGGAGCTGGCGACGATGCTCAAGGTGCCGCTCACCAAGGAAGGCTACTTCCTCGAGGCCCATGTGAAGTTGCGGCCGGTGGACTTCTCGACCGATGGCATGTTCGTGTGCGGCCTGGCGCATTCCCCGAGGCTGATAGGCGAGAGCATCTCGCAGGCGCTCGCGGCAGCGGCCAGGGCCATCACGGTGCTCTCGAAGCCTTTCATCGAGGCCGAGGGAGTGGTAAGCACTGTCGACGAGAGCAAATGCACTGGCTGCGGGACGTGCATCGATATCTGCCCATATGGCGCGATGAGGAAGAACGAGCGCGGCTTCGCGGAGGTCGTCGTCGCCGCGTGCAAAGGATGCGGGAACTGTGCGGCGACCTGCCCCGAGTTGGCCGTCTCGATTGCGAACTACAGCGACGAGCAGCTGCTGGCAGAGGCGAAGGCCGCATTCGAAGGACTGTGAAGTCCGGGGGGACACGGACCTCTCGGCTCTCTACTTCCCTCGCTCTCCCACCATTCGCAGGAAATGCTCGTGGAGCCGAGTGTCCTCTGCGAGTTCGGGATGGAAGGTCAGGCCTAGGGTCTTCCCCTCCTGGACCGCTACCATCTTCCCATCGAGCTT
>JAJYIS010000077.1 GCA_021789945.1 Thermoplasmata archaeon
ATCTCGAATATATATTAAGATTCGTGTCGAATGGTTCTGGAACATTTCGGGTGGTGAAACGAAGGGCAAGTCAGATCAGGAACGTCGCCAATATCCCAGCCACGATGTATGGGACAAACGCGACCATATCGGACTTGAGAAGGTTCATAAGCCACATCCGGTAGTTCTTGGTTGCGATTGCCACCTGCCGTCCCTTATCGGTGAGCCCATACCATTCGCTCTTGGGCCCCTGAAGATTCGCCCTCTTCTCCAGCACATTCCCAGGCGCGACTCGGACGATTAGTTCGTTATCTTCGAGGATCTTGAGCGCCGAAACGACTGTCTCCGCTGAGATATTAAGCCCGCGAGCAATGCTGGCCTTGTAGCCCGGTCCATGTTCTGCCATCAGAATCAATATGTCCGTGACCATCGGCGATCTCTCGATGACATTCCGAGGCTCAATCTTCTTTTTAGACATCGGTACAAGATTCTTATGATGTCAGATAATCCTTATGGAAAACAATCACGCGGATTGAGTCCATAGGTTTATATGATTGGATTCAGATTAGGGTTTAGGGACAACGGATGGCGGGAAATCAATCGGATCGGCTGGATACGTCGATGTGGTGCAAGAAGACGACACGGTCCAGGCTGATGGCGCACGTCAAGAGGCTGCAGCTCAGGAGTTCTGACGTGCTCCTCTGCCGATTGCTGGATTACGCTGAGGCCCACCCCGAAGTTCTCGAGGGGAGGGTTCACTGAGACGGGATGCGCTCGACAAAACACTTCTAGCCCAGACTCCTATGGGGGGGTCGGATGTACTGGAACTCCCGACTACATCGGGAGGTCGCCAAGTATCTGAGGAAGCTGAGGGAGGAAGGCTACACGCAACGGTATATTGCCCAGCATCGGCAAACGTTATCGTCCTTCCAGAACTTCTGTCGGGCACGGGGGACCAACTCCGTCTCGAAAGTGAGTTCAGGGGACGCCTCCGATTGGCTGAGGACCTGGGAGAGGTTCAGCGGATCGTACCAGTCGAAACAGTGGAGCATCTTGAGAAGGTTCCTTGCGGAGAACGGGAATCCTGCAATGTTGAGACTGAGGCCCAGGATTCACGGCGCGGCGAGGGTCCATGTGGACTGGCTGACGATGGAGGAATCTCAAGCGGTCCTCTCGGAACCGATGACGCCAGTAGAAGCCTTGCTGATTGGCGCAGGGCTTCTGCAAGGGCTAAGGCGGATCGAGACGCTGAGGCTGACCGTCCGGGACGCGAAGGACGCGCTGAGAACATCGGTTCTTCGCATCCGAGGCAAGGGCGGCAAGGAAAGGGCTATTCCGTTGCAGGACGACTTCTCCGTGATCTTGCGGAGCTATCTCGCATGGTTGGACGCGGACGAGGAGGACGCACTTCTCCTCGACGCTCAGCGGACGTACACCGAGTCCAGGCTAAAGGAGTTCTGCACCAGGCACGAGAGGAAGTTCACCTTTCACACGCTGAGGCGTTCGTTCGGCAGGAACCTCTGGCTATTGGGTGTACCGATAGAGACGATCTCGGAAATCCTCGGCCACAGCAGCATCGACATGACCCGCAAGTACCTCGGAATCGACCAGTCCGATATGCGACAGGCTCTCGCACGTTACAGAATAGCACGGACTTGTACGATTTCCGAAAAGCCAGTACGGTAGCGGGCCTGAAGGGATGTTATCCGTCCTCGGCTAGCTGGCATCTCCCGATCTCGTACAGGCCCGGCCTCGAACGGTTCAAGGAGAAGCTAGCGAAGCTCATAGACTTTTCTGGAGGTAGGACCTGATGGAAGTCCACCTCATCGAGTCGCATTCGTTCCATAATGGAGGAGGACCCGGTTTCTGCAAAAGTCTGCCAACCGTTGTCTTGAGTTCACCTTCCCCGGGGCCTCCTCCGCCCAATCCCTGTCACCACATGACCACTGATTTTCCGGGGAGCGATCGTGGTGACGCAGGAGCTGGGTCAACCCGCCGAGGTACATCCTCGTGTAATCGAGCTGGGATTGCAGACCATTGTAGGCTTTATCCTCCAAACCACGATGCTGACGCATCTAACCTTCAGAGTCGGCGTCCAGCTCCTGTCAGTTCCAGTCCACTGAGGGATAACCATGGAAACGACACAAATAGACGTATTGACGGGAGAGAAGGTCCCGGATGTGACCAAGGAGATCGAGACAAAGGATACGACCGTCTATCTGACTCGGCACCTGCATCTGAAGACGATGGACGAGGCATTCGACGGGTTCCTCGAGAAGCTCGACAAGAAGATCATCAAGAAGAAGCTTCATGCGAGCGACAAGCCGAAGCTGGTCAAGCTCTGGGTCCAGTCCAGGGCGAGACTCAACAGTTCCACGCAGCCAGTCGCAGACGGCATCTGGGACAAGGAAACCCAACTGCTGTACGAGGAGCTGTACGGCGAGTAGGCCGTGCTTGCATTGCGGTCCGCGCAGTTTTCAAGAGACGCCGGAACTCTGGGGGTGCCTTCGCGTGGTTCTAAGCATCCTCTCTCACTCTGACGGCCTGGCAGCAACCCACAAGTCAAAATCGCGCCCAGCCAGCGCGAATCTTTGCCTCCCCTGCCAGGCCCCTTCCGTTCATCCATGGTTCATCATCTTGCTGTCATCCGTCGCTCTGGCGGGAACTATCCTGTCGGCGTTCGGTCGTGTGGCCGAGGTCCTGAAGGACCGTCGCCGGCATGTCTTGGAGCGCCGGATGATGACGAACTATGGCTGGATGGACAGGAGCCAGCTAATTCAGGAGAAGGGAGAGAGACAATGAGCGCAGATGGGAAGACCGAAACCTTTGGTCGCTGGAAGTGGGATGGCTCCAGCGATTTTCTTGTCCACAATGGGGTACGCTCGGCGAACGCGGCCACGCTGCCAATGATGAAGGCATCGCGGAGAGTAACCAGGCGACCCCTTCCCTCTCTCTGTTCTCTGTGCGGTCGATGCTACTACCGCCCAGGCTGTCTGCTAGGAGATCTCGCGCAGGCCAAGAATGTCATTCTCTGGAGGCTTCTGAGATGAATCCGCCACGCCCGATCCCCGTCTCATATCGGTGTCCTCACTGTCACTCAAAGGTTATCGAGACGCCAGGGATCGAGCTCAAGTGCGACAGGTGCGGCTGGAGGGAGCGGTGATGGACAGCGCAGAGACCAGAGGCAGAGCTCGGACATTCGAGCGTATCAAGAACTACTCGACGGACGTGCCTGTTGACCGGACTGTCGCCGAGATAGAGAAGATGTTGACCAAGAGTGCGGCCAGCAAGATACTGAAGGATTACGATAGCGCTGGGAACATCTTCGGACTCAGCTTCGTCATCAACACGGTCCACGGCCAGATGCCAGTCAGGATGCCGGTCAGGATCGAGAAGGTCATCGAGGTTTTCAAGATTCAGGTCAGCAAGGGTCTTCTCGAAAAGCGGTACTGGGAAGGCGATTGGGCACGAGCGCAGGCCGCGAGGGTCGGCTGGAGGATCCTACGCGATTGGCTCGACGCGCAGCTGGCTCTCATCAATGTCGAGATGTCGTCGGTCCCCGAGATATTCCTGCCGTATGTCTACTCGGCGAAGCTGGACAAGACAGTGTTTGACGCATTCGAGTCTGGCCAGCTCGACAGGATGCTGGGAGAAGGGAACGACGACGAGCATACTCTCGACTCAGACAGGAGGAGACAGTGATGGCCAACGGCATCGAGTGCTTTGATGGGCCCTGCATTCCTGAGATGAAGTTTGCTTGTGAGAACTGCCCGATGAAGCCTCCGCACAAGCCTAAGATGTTCTACGGGATGATTGGGGGAACTGGCACGGACAAGAAGCTCAACGACGGCTACGTGCCGTACATCATCGTTTCAGCAGCCTCCATGTGGACCGGCAAGAAGTTCAAGCGCTGGATACCTCCCGGCCACGATCTCAAGTTCATAGACTCCGGCGGGTTCGCCTTCTTTTCAAAATGGGGAGAATATCCCTTCAACCTAGAGAAGTACCTAGAGCTGGCCGATAGGGAACGCCCTGATTTTCTGGCAACGAGAGATTATCCATGCGAGCCGAAAGCGCGGTCTGGGAGGTCCGTAAGGAACCGGATTGATGACGGTCTCGGAAACGCCCAGGAATGTCTCATGCACGACGCATATCCTTGGGTGACTGTCATCCAAGGCTACCATGTCGATGACTACCAGTATTCCTGCCAGCGAATCAAGGACTTGGGATTGCAGACAGAATTGATGGCCGTCGGTTCTCTCTGCATACGAAAGCGCCTGGTTGAAGTACGCAGGATTTTGAGAACGGTCCGGAGAAACTTCCCAAACCAACACCTGCACGGGTTCGGCATAGACCTGCGGTTCCTGCGCGACCCCTACATCAGAGAAAACCTGTGGTCCTGTGACACACAGGCATGGCAGTTCGGAGATTATCTGGTCGAGGGCAAACACTATCATCTCCCCGCTTGCGAATTGCACAAGCTGGCACGATTCAAGGAGTACAAGGCTCAGGTCGACCAGCTTCTCGCAGTAGTCGACGGGATTCCACGATTGGAGGATGCCCAACATGGACCCTACTGAGGCCAAGATTCTGAGGTTTGAGGTCATAGTCGCGGAGCACGAGCAGCTGATTGAGCGCGAGAGGAAGCTCCTGGCCGAACTCAAGGCGTCGAAGGGCAAGAGAGGGGCGATCTGATGGCCGTCTCTTCTGGCAATATGTACGATTGGGTTGGCCTGACGTGGAATCCCGAGGCCGGCGCGTGTCCTCACGACTGTTCGTACTGTTCGACAAAGCACATGGTCTACACCAAAGCCAGCCCGAAGTACCAAGGGGCCCCGAGGCTCTGGCCGAAGGCGTTGGCCAAGGACCTCAAGTCAGGTCAGGTCGTATTCGTGTGCGCCCAGAACGACCTCTTCGCGGACCTTGTGCCACCCTTCGTCATATCCGTCATCCTGGCCAAGTGCAGGGAGTTCCAGGGTAACACCTATGTCTTCCAGACCAAGAATCCCGCGAGACTGGGCGAGTTCGCATTCCCAAAGGACCAGTTCCCCGCCATGTGCATCTTCGGGATGACTCTCGAGAGCGACATAGCCTATCCGACGGTCTCGAAGGCCCCGGCGCCCTGCGAACGAGCATATCATCTGGGCCAGCTGAGGGTCCGGAGACGACAAGCTGGTTTCCAGTCCGACAAGTTCTTTGTCACGGTCGAGCCGATCCTTCTCTTCAATCTCGACGCATTCTTTGACGACATCGACTACGTGAGACCGGACTTTGTCAACATCGGCGCCGACAGCAAGCGGTGCAATCTGCCAGAGCCTTCAGCGGACCAGATAAGGGCCCTCGTGGAGCTTCTCAGGGAGAAGAGGTACGAGGTCAGGGTTAAGCCCGAGCTCCGCAGGCGTTTCGGGGTGGTCTGATGGACGTACTAGACTTGCTGGCCATCCTCGCAATTGTCTACATCATTGCCGGAACCCTGATGTGGATGTTCCTCGAAGGCGACACGCAAAAGGCAGCCCTCAAGTGGCTCAGGGGAGTGCTGGTCATCTTCATCACACTCTGGGTCAGCTATGAAGTGATTATCGTCATCGCCACGCAGATTGTGGTCGTTTTTCTCTCTGGGGTGGTCTGAACGATCCTGCCTCTCGACGCCAACATTCCCCCATGGGCTAGGTCCGATGGGAATGGAAGGCTCCTGCTCGATGTCCCCAGCTGGACCAAGGACCCGCCGTATCATACTGTGGTCCTAGACACACAGACTAGGGAACTCTTCTGCGACTGCAAGGCGTTCGCTCGCTGGGAGGTCTGCCATCATGTCAGGGGTCTCAAGTGGTTCTGCGTCAGGCCCCGCTGGACTAAAGGCGTCAAGGACACCAGCCTAGAGGCGTTCCGCGCTCTCTCTCAGGAGCAGCTCACGGGAAAGCGTGGCGCGGTCGTCGAGATCCTGAGAGTCTGGGGGCCTCAGACGGACAAGCAGCTATCGCGTCTTCTCGGCTGGCCGATCAACTGTGTAGTTCCTAGAAGGCACGAAGGCGTGGAGATGGGCGTCATCGAGGAGAACGGAATCGTCGAGGACCCCGAGACGCGCATGCGCGTGACTCAGTGGCGGGCGGTGGCGTGAATGATTGAGAAGAACAGGGAGTACAGATTGGACAATATGGGCAGATCGAAGGTGAATGCTCTGCGCGACTGGTTCGAGGAGAACCTGCCGAACAGCAGCGCGACGGTCTCGAAGGTCCTGCCCATCACGGACGAGACCATAGTAGTGAGCGTGACCGAGATCGGGGACAAGACGGACTCGCGGTTCTTTAAGAAGGATGTTACCGTGTATGTCTGCAAGATACTGGACGACTCTGACGGCTGGGCCTTCAAGGTGGTCGTATGAGGGTCTGTCTTCTGTGCCATCCGCACAAGAACTACACGAATAAGGGCTGGTACACCCACATGGCCACCATTCACGGGATCAGGTCCGCAAGAGCCTGTCCCGTGCCTCACTGTCACACAGTATTGTCGGAGGGCGACCTCCAGGCCCATCTCGAGGCCGAGCATTTGGACTGGAAGCTGTCAGATGGGCGGTTCGTGTTCGAGGTGGGAGCATGACCGAGACATTCGACAAGGCACTTGAGCAAGCGAGCAATGAGTACAAATCCCTATACAAAAAGATGCGATTCGTCAAAAACCCGACGGAGCGAGTACCGGCTACCAACATGGGAATGATGCGGGCTAGGGACATCGAAAGGGAGAACAGCAAGCCCGAGAACGGCCATGAGTTCTGTTTCACTATTTCCACTTACGATCCTGACCAGCAGAGATGGCTCCAATGCCCAGGGTGCGGAGATACCGAGATAAACAAGCTCTCGGCCAACGGGAACGAATGGCAGGGATGCTATCGATGCCATGTCCTGCTCGACAAGTACGGCAAGATCAAGTCCATGAAGTCCCAGTCTCAGAAGCCCAAAGAGCCAAAGCAGGAGGCTGATGACCGATGAGCAAGAAGGGGAAGGCGAAGCCGACGCCGAAGATGGAAAAGAGTCCAGTTCTTCCAGATATGTGGTACATCACTCCACCAGAAGGCTACAAGTTCGACCTTTGGAGCTTCGGGCGATATGGACTTAATCTAATCCTCAGAAAAAAGGGGTCTGACCGATGAGCGACAAGAAAGCGGTCTTGAAGGCGTACGAGAAGGCGATAGCGCAAGCCTCGAAGGCGTATGATGAGGCGACGCAATGAGCGACGAGAGATCGTGCGAGAACTGCGGTGACGAGGTTTGCCGTTCTAGGTTCTATCCCTTGGACCAGAAGGATATGGACATCTTCAAAGAACCGACTGATTGTGATGATTGGATACCCCGCCCGGACGGTGATAAGCGATGAAGGCAGACAAGGTAACTGTTCCTGAAAATATCCTCGCGTTGGCTCATAATGCTGGAAGGGAACTTGCAGGTCATTACTATTCGAAGGGGTGGATACTCTCAACAGCAACGAATAATCGCGCAATGGAACTCGCCTTCCTTCACGGATTGCTCGGCTACAAATTCGACCTAGAAACGGTGGTCGAGGAGACTCTGCGATGAGCGAGGAGAGGCCGCCGAGTTGCCCAATATGCGGTGCTCCGATGGGCAAGACAATGGACATGGCATTCAGACTCTGGTGGCGGTGCATCTATGACCATTGCGATGGAGCTATTCTGATGGATGGAGAGCCCCGTCCGGACGGTGAGAAGCGACGAAGTCCGAAATGATAAGCATTGAACAGGCTTGTGTCACTTGCGCCCATCTGGACGGCGAGAGTTGTTGCACCAAATCGCGTGGTCGGACGGGAGACGAACTCTGCATCTACTGCGGAGGAAAACTGCATCTCTGGAGACGAAGGAGGTTTGCAATATGAAGTGCCCAAAGTGCGGGAGCGAGAGCGTGGAGTTCGAGGGAAGACGTGCCGACGACGTGAAGGCAAAACTCGGAGACGTGGTGGCTTACTATGTCAATTCCTGTCACTACTGTGGTCACACCGAGAAGGTGAAGGAATGAAAGGTCGGCTTGCGGAATGCTATATCTGCCAGAAGACCACCAAGCAGACATATCGTGGAGAGAAGAAGTTCCGTTCATTCATTTGGGATTGGTATCAATGCGACTTATGTGGAGCAAACTTCCTAGAAAACGGCATCGAGCGGGTAAAGGAATCACGATGACAAGAGCGGGAAAGGCGGAAAGGGAAATCTGTGTAAACAGGTCGGGCTGGATTTCTCTTAACATCAAAGCTGTTGTTGTTTCAATAGCTAAGATGGGTCTAACCGCCCCCGACTCTCATAACATGGTGAAGGAACGGGTGAGGTAGATGGCGAAACTGGAATATTGTGTCTTCTGTGGTGCGAAACTTAAGGGAAAGAAGCATGACCAAGATGAGGAAGGTCTCGATCTTGAATGCAAGAATGGACATCACTTCGAATGGAACTATTGAGGCCAGTGAAGGGACAGGTGAGGTAGATGCGAATAAT